>JADGRG010000094.1 GCA_017881145.1 Sandaracinaceae bacterium
GAAGAGCTGTCCAGAAATGGCTCATAGCGGCTTACGTCCTCGAAAAAATCCTCGAAATACGCGAGTATTCCTGCGGTTTTTTCTGCGGGCGCGCTCGCTCTGCGCCGATTTCTGGACAGCTCTTGAGTGCATCGGCGGCTGCTGCCGGCTCAGGACTGCTTAGGAGAATGCCATGGCGATGATCGTATTGGGGCTCTTGGTGTTGATGTCGGTGACGGTCTTGCTCAAGACCATCCAGGTGGTGCCGCAGCAGCAGGTGAAGCTGATCGAGCGCCTGGGCAAGTATCACAAGTCCGCCGAGGCGGGCCTGAACGTGATCCTTCCCTTCATCGACTCGGTGCGCGCCACCATCGACCTGCGCGAGCAGATCACGCAGATCGAGCCGCAGTCGGTGATCACTCGCGACAACGTCACGATGGAAGTCGACGCGGTGATCTACTTCCTGCTCGCCGATCCGGTGCGCGCGACCTACGGCGTGCAGAACCTGGCTTGGGGCATCGAGCAGCTGACGCTGGCGTCGCTGCGCAACGTGATCGGCGCGCTCGATCTCGACCACACGTTGACCTCGCGCGACACCATCAACACGCAGCTGCGCGCCGCACTCGATGGCGCCACCCAGCAGTGGGGTGTGAAGGTGGTCCGCGTCGAGCTCAAGAACATCACGCCGCCTGAAGAGATCCGCCTGACCATGGAAAAGCAAATGACCGCTGAGCGCACACGTCGCGCCGTGGTCACGACCGCTGAAGGCGAGAAGGCCTCTGCGATCCTGCGCGCCGAAGGCGACAAGCAATCGCGCATCGTCAAGGCGGAGGGCGACAAGCAGTCGGCGATTCTCAGCGCCGAAGGTCAAGCACAGGCGCGGCTGCGTGTCGCAGAAGCCGAAGGTCAAGCCATCACGCTGGTCGCGCAGGCCATCGGCAGCATGGGCAACCCGGCGCAATATCTGATCGCGCAGCGCTACCTGGAATCGCTCACGCAGATCGCCGCGAACTCGCAGAAGCTAGTCTTTCTGCCCTTCGAAGCGACCGGCGTGATGTCGGCGCTCGGCGGCATGAAGGAAATGTTCGCTGCGAAACCCTAGAGCGTCGGTCGATGTCCAGCGAGATTGTGCCGAGCCTGACGCTGACTCCGATCGGGGTGGTGCACAGCGCATGGCGTGATAAGCGCAGCGCGCCACGCCAACCTGCTGCCGCCCGCGGCGCGCTCGGCAGCATCGAGCTCTACGACCACTCTCACTTCGAGCATGCGCTCGCAGATATCTCAGAGTGGTCGCACCTCTGGGTGCTCTTTTGGTTTCACTTGAACACGAGCTGGAGCCCGAAGGTGTTGCCTCCGCGCTCGACTGAGAAGCGTGGCGTGTTTGCGACGCGCTCGCCGCATCGGCCCAATCCGCTGGGCTTGAGCGTGGTGCGGCTCTTGGGCGTCTCAGGTCGCGTGCTGCAAGTGTCGGACCTCGACATGATCGACGGCACGCCAGTCTTCGATATCAAGCCCTACGTGCCTTACACGGACGTCGTCGGCGACGCGCAGAGTGGATGGCTGCCTGACGCTGCGCCCGGAGACCCAGGCCCGCGCTACGCCGTGCAGTGGAGCGAGAACGCGCTCGAGCAGCTCGCCTTCCTGGCTGCGCGAACCGAGCTGCCTCTGCGCGCGCTCGCCGAGGAGGTGCTCACCCTTGGTCCTGCGCCGCATCCCTACCGGCGGATCCGAGCGTTCGCCGATCACCTGCGCCTTTCGGTCAAAGACTTCCGTTTGCGCTTCGTGGTCGAAGGTCAGCTCGTGCAGGTGCTCAACATCAGCACCGGCTATCGCACGAGCGTGCTGGCCGATCCCAACGCAACGGCCACGGCCGAGACGTCGCTATCGGTGCATCGCGAGTTCGTCGCGCGCTTCGGCAACTAGTGTTGCGTTCCTGCTCCACATTTTTTCAACCGCGCGCTGCCTTCGATCCACCATGTCAGGAAGCGCAGCAGTGCGTGTTCTCAGATGAGTTGAGATCGGGCAGTGCGTGATGTGAGCCGGGGAGCAGAGCATGAGACATGTCGGCAGCGTATGGATCGGTTTGATCGTCGTCTTGGGTGCAAGCGCGGGCCTCGGGTGCGCGGACCATTCGCGACCGACTGCGTCTCATAAGGATGCTGGACCGGGTTCGCTCCGCGATGGCGGGCAAAGCCTCGCAGATGGCGCAAGCTCTGGCGGTGGCGGTGGGACCACCGGCGGCAGCGGCGCCGGCACATCCGGCGGTGGTACGTCGGGTGGCGCGAGCGGTGCGGGCGCCGGTGCGGTGTCGCCACTGACCTGTCATCGCCTCGCCGAAGCCTGCGCGACCGGCGCTGATTGCTGCTCAGGCATCTGCGATGGCAAGACGCTCACCTGCTCCTCGAATCTCGCGCAACCCTCGCCCGCGGGCGCAGGGTGTACGAGCGCCACCGAGTGCAGCAACTTGAGCTGCGTGAATAGGCAGTGCGCAGCGACCGCGTGCATCTCCGACAACGCAGCTTGTTCGTCGAGCGCGAGCTGCTGCAGTGGGACCTGTGGAACCAGCGGCACGTGCACGCCGCTCAATACCACCTGCAAGACGGCCGGCAACACCTGCGGCGTGGACGGCGAGTGTTGCTCACAGCTCTGCAGCGGTGGGCACTGTCAACTGGGCTCATCGTTCTGCACCCAGACCGGTGATGCCTGCACGAGCGACGCCAATTGCTGCTCCTCGACGTGCAGCATCGCGAGCGGTGCAACGCTCGGCACGTGCGCCGCGCCACCCTCTGGCGCATCCAATTGCAGCGGTGAGGTTGATGGCACGGTTTGCAGTGCGTGCGGCACGTGCTGCTCTCGTCTGTGCGCACCTTACGGTGCGACCGGCGTGTATATCTGCCAGCCCGCCAGTGGCTGTCACGTCAACGGTGACTTGTGCCGAGCAGCCAGCGATTGCTGCGGAGCTGCGGGCTCTGGCGTGCCGGGCGATGGACACGTCACGTGTGACAAGGCTTCCGGCGCATCGGTCGGCATCTGTCGCAACCCGACGTCCTGCAATCCGCAGGGCGACGTGTGTCACTACAAGAACTACACCTGTAGCATTTCGTCTTCGCGCAACGATTGCTGCGGTGGCGTCGGCAACTCCGGCGTCTGCCAGTTGGACAAGCTCGGCGTGCCCCGCTGCAACGGCCTCGGCACCACCTGCCGAAGCTCGGGAGAGAGCTGCGCATCTGCGGCAGACTGCTGCAGTAGCTTGCCTTGCGTCCCGGACAGCAACGGCGCGCTGCATTGCTATACGCCCACCACCCCCGGCACGACGTGTGTCGCAGCCAGTGGCTCGTGCACGATCAACGGTGACTGCTGCACGGGCTCGATGTGCATCGCACCGGCTGGCTCCACGCAGGGCACCTGTAGTGTTCCGCCCAATACGGGTGGCACAGGTGGCACGGGTGGGAGTGGCGGCGCCTCTGGAAGCGGCACGGGTGGGAGTGGCGGCGCCTCTGGAAGCGGCACGGGTGGATCGAGCGCAGCGGGCAGTGGCGGAAGTGGTGCGGGTGGAGCGGGTGCGGGTGGAGCGGGTGTGGGCGGAAGTGGAGCGGGTGGAGCGGGTGGAGCGGGTGCCGGTGGCACGGGCGGCTCACCAGCCTGCGGGCTCTATGGCCAAGGCTGCTCGGATACCACACCTTGTTGTAGCGGCGTGCCCTGTACCTCGAACCTCTGCGTGTTTCCCATCCAGTGAGGAATCAGAGCATGGCGTTGAATAGTCATTGGACCCGCGGGCTGATCGGCTCTGCGTTGCTGCTGGCGAGCTGTTCTGCCGACAACGTTCCCAAAGCCCTGGGCGACGCGAGCTCGGGCCGGCTGGACGGCGCGATCGACGGCAGCCAGGCACGCGGCGACGCCAGCACCTACACGGCTGCTGACGGCAACACGACCGGCCCAGCGTGCGGGCAGTCGAGTATCGACGCCGCCCCGCGGACGGCCAACGTCCTCTTGGTCATCGACGAGTCTGGGAGCATGAACGACAAGCCCACGGGCTTCTCGACCGACAAGTGGACGGCGCTCAGAACCGCGGTCGGCAACGCGCTCACGTCCGCACAAGACTCGGTAGCCTTCGGGCTGGAGCTCTTCCCATACCCCGTCGATCCGAAGCAACCGATCCCGTCGAGCTGCACCACCAACTGTTGTGAGATGCCCGTCGCGCCGGGCGTCAACGTGCCGGTCGCTCCGGGCGCAGCGAACGTGAGCAAGATCGTCACGATGTTGAACACGAGTGCGCCGGGCGGAGGCACGCCCACCGCGCTCGCGCTGCAACGTGCCTACGACTACTTCGTGACGGGCGCAGGGGCCTCGCTCACGGGCGACAACTACGTGCTGCTTGCCACCGACGGCGGACCGAACTGCAACCCGGACCTCACGTGCGACGCTACCAGCTGCACGACGAACCTCGACGGAGCGTGCACCATCAGCGGCGGCAACTGCTGCGATTCGATGTACGGTGGCAACGTCGCCAAGAGCCGCTGCCTCGACGATACGGCCACGCAGGCCGCGATCACGAAACTGAGCAACGCGCACATCCAGACCTTCGTCGTGGGCATACCCGGGAGCGAGGCCTACAAGACATCGCTCGAGGCCTTCGCACAGGCCGGTGGCAAGCCGAACCCGGCAGCACCGCCCAAGTACTTCGCGGTCAGTGCAGCAGGTGGTGTAGCTGGGCTCGATTCAGTGCTCGGCGCGATCACGAAGAACCTCATCACCACCTGCCGTCTACAGCTCGGCTCCGTCCCGCCCAACCCGAACGAGCTGAACCTCTACCTAGATGACAAGTTGATCAAGCAATCCGGCGCGGACGGCTGGAAGTTGGATCAGACGAAGTCGCCGCCCACGCTGGTCGTGCTCGGCTCCACGTGCAGCATGCTCGAGACTGCGGGCGCCAAGAGCGTGCGCGTCGTGTACGGGTGTCCGACGGTGCAGTAGCGGCACGCTGCGCCGCTTGCTCTGCGGCGTCTCTTGCAGGGTAGGTAGGTTCGGAGCGCTCATCCGCGCACCCAACGAACGGGACCCATTGCGGGCGTCGGCCTCCTCGATGCATCCTCGCCTTGTCGCGCGAGGGCCGTGCTAGTCGCGCGTCATCGCAGGAGATTGTTGCCATGGTGGCCAAGGGACGAGGGCGCAAGCGCAGTGATACCGTGGAACCGAAGCAGGAGGTGCCCGAGAGCCTTCCTCCACCGCGTCCCAGTCGGGAACGCGGCGAGCTGGATCCCGAGACGCTCTGGGACAAGGAAGTCGACGAGAACGCGGAAGACGCCGAGCAGGAGGGCGAGCCTGCCGCCGAAGTGAACCCCCTCGACGAAGACGCCGAAGAAGAAAACTTCGACGACCTCGATGATTGGGATCATCCGCTGCGTCGCCTCAAGATCAACTGACGAACTGCCGAGAAATGGCTCATAGCGGCTTACGTCCTCGGTCCGTCGGTCACGCTACGAGAGTAGCGCTCCCTCCGGCCCTGCGGGCGCGCTCGCTCTGAGCCGATTTCTCGGCAGTTCTTGGCGCCTTGGCCTCTGTTTGCCGGTTAGTCGACGCGCTCCAGCACGGCCGCGGCGCCGAGGCCGCTAGCGGCGCAGATCGCTAGCAAGGCTGTTTGCTTGCCGGAGCGTGCGAGCTCGTTGGCCATGGTGGTGACGATGCGTGGTCCGGTGGCGGCGAATGGATGGCCGATTGCGATCGAGCCGCCGTTGATGTTGAGCTTGTCGATATCGATGTCGCCAACAGCCGCGTCCTTGTTGGGGCGGTCGAGGCAGATCACGTGTGCGCCTTCGCTCGCCAGTATCTCGGCGGTGGCAGCCTTGCTCAGCTCCAGCAGCAGGTCGGTCATCGCTCATCTCCCGTCTCGAAGTTGCCCGTCATGTAGGCCGGTCCGCCGGCAGCGTCGCCGACGAAGACCTCTTTGCCGCGCACGAAGAACCCGATGTCGTGCGGCAACACCAAAGGTCTCGTGAACTTCACGTCGAACACGCTGAGCTTGCGCACGTCGCCACCGAGCACGCCGCGCGTGACGGCTTCGTAGCAGCGCGCCAACGTTCCGAAGCCGTGCAGGATCACGTTGGGAAAGCCCGAGGCGCGTGCGGCCGCCGGTATCCAGTGGATGGGATTGAAGTCGCCGGTCAGCTTCGCAAACGAAAGCCCGGCATCGCCAGCCAAGTGCTGAAAGGCAATCTCGTGCACGTCGCTCGGCACGCGCGGCTTCTCTTTGCGCTCGCCGCTCTTCGGCGCACCGCCGCCCAGCGGCACGATCGCGAAGATATCCGTCACCAGTGCGTCGGGCGCGCTCGCAGTGCTGGTCACCACGCGCTGCGTCAGTACGGCGCGTCGGCCGTCGTCGTCGATATCTACCAGCTGCGCGCGCACCATCAGCGCTTCGCCGCGCGGCAATGGCTTGTTTAGCTGCATGCGACAGCCGCCGTTGAGCACGCGCGCGAGCGGATACGGCAGGTTCGCCAGTGCCCCGGCTGCCACGGGCATCGCCCAGTGCGGAAAGAAGTGAGGAGGCACCAGGTCGCGATACGCGCGCGGATCGCCGCCGACGTGCGCGATGTAGTCATCGAGCAGGCGCGGTGCGATCGGCTGGAAGGTGCGGTGCACCTCCGGCGTGGGCGTCTCGATCGGCGCTTGGTCACCGCGCTGGCCGTTCTTACCGGCGGCGCGTTGCCGCAGAGCCGTGAGCGCGGTCTTGCCCAGCGCGATCAACATTGGCCCTTGTCGAAAGGTGTGGAGCGACGAAACCATGGCTACCTAACCTCGCGAAGAAAGACCGCGTCTACCGAAAGGTCGAGGTACGTCTACCATATGGTAGACACGGGATCAAGGCCGCGGATCGCTGCGTTGTGCGCGAATGATCGCCTGCATACCTTGATTAGCAGGCCAACGCACGTCAGTGCGCGTCCGCCCGTTGCACGCCGCTCTACCAGCTGGTAGACAAACCTCCGTGGATTCGTCGGCTCAGATCCGCGCGGCAGCGACCAAGCTCTTCGCCAGCCATGGCTACGAAGGCGTCTCGCTGCAGAGGATCGCGGACGAGGTCGGCGTCGCCAAGCAGACGCTGCTCTATCACTACCCGTCCAAGGAGACGCTGCGGCGAGCGGTCATCGAGCAGGTGTTCGCGCATTGGCGCAGCACGCTTCCGCAGATCCTGCAGGCCGTGACCAGCGGGCACCGTCGTTTCACGGCGCTCACCGAGGAGCTGATTCGTTTCTTCACCGCAGACCGCGATCGCGCGCGGCTCTTGGCGCGTGAGCTGCTCGACGACCCTGCCGGCATGCAGCGCTTGATGGTGGAGAACCTCCGGCCCTGGCTCATGCTGGTCACGGAATACGTTCGCGAAGGACAGCGCATCGGCTTGGTGCGTGCCGACGTCGACCCAGAGCCCTACGTGCTGCACGTGGTGGTGCAGGTGGTCGCGACGGTGGCGAGTCTGCCCACCGTGGCCATGGCAGCGGCGAAAGAAGGCGCCTCTTTGCACGACGCAGAGCAACGACACTTGGCTGAACTGGTGCGCTTGACGCGCACCGCGCTTTTCACTCGGTAGTGATTGATCCGTAGGAGGCACTCGCAATGAGCAGAAACCCCGTAGCTGCATCGCTCTCGATGTTGAACCGTTTTTCGGGCTCGCCGCTGGTCCATCGTCTGGGACTTTACAAGCCGGCCCAGCTCATCGCGCGCACGGCAGCGCGCGAAGGCATCAAGGCTGGTGTCGCGTTGCAGCGTCAGTTCAAGGCGACGCAGAAGCTGATGCGCCCGGAGCGCCTCGACAAAGTGGCGAAGCCGAGCGACCTCTTCGATCTGAACATCAGCGAAGAGCAGCAGATGATCCGCGACATGGCTCAGCGCTTTGGGCGCGAGGTCTTGCGACCAGCTGCGATCAAGGCCGACCACGATCGCATCACACCTGAAGGTTTCGAAGGCCAGCTCGCGGAGCTGGGCCTGGCGCCCTTCGCGGTGCCCGAGAAGCTCGGCGGCACGGCGACGGAGTCGTCGGTGGTCACGGGTGTGTTGGTCGCGGAAGACCTTTCGTATGGCGACCTCGGTCTCGCGCTCGCGGGCCTGGCGCCGATCGGTGTGGCGAACGCTCTGGTGCGTTGGGGCTCGGCCGATCAGCAGGCGAAGTATCTTCCCGCGTTCACCGGGGCGACGCCGCCCAAGTCGAGCATCGCTATCGCCGAGCCGCGGCCGCTCTTCGATCCGAACGAGCTGCGCACGCGCGCCACGCTCGATGGTGACGGCTTTCTGCTCAAGGGTGAGAAGTCGCTGGTACCGCTCTGCGAGAGCGCCGATTTCCTGCTGGTCGCAGCCAGCTTGATCGGCAAGGGCCCGCGCATGTTCATCGTGGAGAAGGGCACGGCCGGCGTGAAGATCACGAAAGAGCCGGCGCTCGGTGCGCGAGCCGCGGGTCTTGGGCGCGTGGCGCTCGATGATGTGCGCTTGCCGGGCCACGCGATCCTCGGAGAAGGCGTGGATGCTTGCGACTTCACCGAGCTCGTCGATCTATCGCGCATCGCGCTCTGCGCCCTCTCGGTCGGAACCGCGCAGGCGGTGCTCGATTATGTGATCACCTACTGCAACGAGCGCAAGGCTTTCGGCGAGCCGATCTCCAATCGCCAAGCGGTGGCGTTCATGATCGCGAACATCGGCATCGAGGTCGAATCGATGCGCTTGCTCACCTGGCGTGCGGCGAGTCGCGCGGATCACGGTCTGCCCTTCCACCGCGAGGCCTATCTGGCGCGCGTGATCTGCGCGGAGAAGGGTATGGAGATCGGCACCAACGGCGTGCAGCTCCTGGGAGGCCACGGCTACATCCAGGATCACCCGGTCGAGCGTTGGTATCGCGACCTGATGTCGGCTTCGGTGATGGAGGGCGGTCTGCTGCTCTAGGGCAGGCTGGAACGAAAGGCAGAGGATTAAGATCATGCAACTCGAAATTCCCAAGAAGCTCTCCGCCGTCATCGAACAAGCTCACATGGTCGCAACCGAAGTGTTCCGACCCATCTCGCGAAAATACGATCTGGCCGAGCACACCTATCCGGTCGAGCTCGACATGCTGGCTTCGCTCATGGACGGCATGAAGGAAGGCGATGGGCTGGGCGGCGTTGGCGCCGGCAAGCTGAAGCGCGAGAAGGCTGCCACGCGCGGCAGCAGTGTGCGCAATGGCACCAACATGTCCACGGTGCTCGGTCTGACCGAGCTCTGTTGGGGCGACGTGGGCTTGGCGCTGACCATTCCTCGCCAAGGCCTAGGCAACTCGGCCATCGCCGCGGTGGCGAACGAAGAGCAGCTCAAGCGTTTCAAGGGCGCGTGGGCTGCCATGGCCATCACCGAGCCGGGCGCAGGCTCGGACTCGGCGAACATCCGCATGACTGCGGTACGCGACGGCGATCACTACATCCTCAACGGAGAGAAGATCTTCATCACCGCTGGCGAGCGTGCCAATGTGGTGGTGGTCTGGGCCTCGCTCGATCTCAACGTCGGCCGCGCCGCGATCAAGAGCTTCGTGGTGGAGAAGGGCACGCCCGGCATGAACTTCGTGCGCCTCGATCACAAGCTCGGCATCCGCGCCTCGGACACCGCGACCATCCTGTTCAACGATTGTCGCGTGCCCAAGGAGAACCTGCTGGGCAGCCCCGATATCGACGTCCAGCAGGGCTTCGGCGGCGTGATGCAGACCTTCGACGATACGCGTCCGGTCGTCGCGGCGATGGCGCTCGGCGTGGGCCGCGCGTCGCTTGAGCGCACCCGCGAGTTGCTCAAGGAACGCGGCATCTTGGGAGGTTACGAGCGCACGCTCTTCGGGTCGACCGCAGCCGAAGCCGAGCTCTACCGCATGGAAGCGGACCTCGAAGCAGCTCGTCTGCTCACCCTCAAGGCCGCGTGGATGGCGGACAACGGTATCCCGAACTCGAAGGAAGCCTCGATGGCCAAGGCCAAGGCCGGCCGGGTCGCCAACCACGTAACGCTGCGTTGCTTACAGCTCTGTGCCTCGGTCGGCGCGACCGAGACCGAGCTTCTGGAGAAGTGGGCGCGCGACTCGAAGATCCTAGACATCTTCGAAGGCACCCAGCAGATCCAGCTCTTGATCATCGCCCGCCGCCTACTCAACAAGAGCTCGGCAGAGCTGCGCTAAACAGCCACGCCTGGAGCGCGATCCACGTCGCGATCCGCCCGCGCTTTCTGCGGTGCGTGCTCACCTACAAGAAGTAGGCTCCGCGCGCTCCTCGAAACCGCGGGCGCCTCGCTCGTGTCTCACGCTCCATGCATGGCTGTTTGCAGCGCGCACGGCGTAGCGTGAGTCGCCTATTTCACCTCGAAGACGAGGTCCTTCGCACTCAGCTTGACCTCGCCCAGGTGCGTGGAGACTTTGTCCTGGATGGAGACTGTGGCGTCCAGCTGCGCCTTCAGGTTCGCGGCGACCTTGCCCGAGAGCTGAACCGTCACCGGCATGTCCTTGCCGA
Organism: Sandaracinaceae bacterium; assembly: GCA_017881145.1. Lineage (GTDB taxonomy): Bacteria > Myxococcota_A > Polyangia > Polyangiales > JAFGIB01 > JADGRF01. The sequence continues at coordinate 10,479 of JADGRG010000094.1, forward strand.
CATTCACCTGGATGGTCTTGCGCAGCGGCAAGGCTTCACCTCGCAGGCGCATCGAAGAGCGCCTGGCCCAGCACCGGCATGATGTGCTCGCTGAAGAGGATGTCCGGCTCGTAGTGCGAGAAGAGTCCGGCCAGCGTGCCGAACACGCGCGTGATCATCACGAAGTCGCTCGGGATAGTAACGACTGGATCTTGCTCGCAGGCTTTGAGCAGTCCGGTTGCGCGGGCCATCATGTCGTCTTTGTCCGGCCATTCGATCTTGCCCTGGGAGAGGGATTGTTTGAATTCGCTGAGCCATGCATCGGCGAAGAGGTGCAGCGTGTCGGGCCGGCCGCTCTTGGTGCCGAAGCCGAGCTCGATGAAGAGCGTGCCCATCCGCTCCTTGTCGCCCATCAAGAACGAGCGCATCAGGTCGAGGTAGCGCTCCTTGGCTTCGGGCAAGAGCGTCTTGGCGCAACCGAAGTCGAGGATCGCTACCTTGCCGTTGGCGTCGACCAGGATGTTGCCCGGATGTGGATCGGCCTGGAATGCGCCGAAGAGCAGCACCTGTCGCAGATAGGCCTCGAGCAAACGCCCGAGGATCCGCGAGAGCTCGGCCTTGGCCTTGGGGTCTTCGGCCGAACGAGCCGCGAGCTCGTCGAGCACGGTGGTGACCTTGCGTCCCGGGATGAAGGTCGTGGTCAGCACCTTGCCGCTGCAGAGGTCGGCGACCGGCGTTGGGATGACTACGTTTTCGTCGCCGACGAAAGCCTCGGCGACGGTGCGCGTCATATGCGCTTCCTCGACGTAGTCGAGCTCGGCGATCACCGCGCTGCGGATCTCCTTCACGATGGTGTCGTAGTCGAGGTCGGGCAGCGATGAGCGCAGGCTCGACAGGAACATCTCCAGCGCCTGCAGGTCGAGGCGCACCAGCTCTGCGATGCCGGGCCTTTGGATCTTCACTGCGACGTGGTTGCCCTCGAGTGTCACGGCTTTGTGGACCTGACCGATGCTCGCTGCTGCCAGCGGCTCGACCTCGAACGAAGTGAAGAGCTTTTCGATCGGCGCCTTCAGCTCTGCTTCGATCACCGCGCGCACTGTTTCGTAGGGCAGCGCGGGCACGGCATCCTGGAGCTGCGCGAGCTCGTTCACCCAGGGCTTGGGCAGAATGTCGGGTCGGGCCGAAAGCACCTGGCCGACCTTGAGAAACGCGCCGCCGTGCTCAATGCACGCGCCGTAGAAGCGTTGTGCGTTCTGCTCGTGCATGCGCGTGAGGAGCGCCTCGGCCTTGCGCTCCGAGAGAAACGCTGAGCGCAGCCCGAACAAGCGATAGCTCGCGGCGATCTGCCCGAGCACGAAGCCGGTGCGGGTCAACCGGACCAGGCCTTTGCCCGAACCGGTCATGTCTTCGCGGAAGCTCTGCACGTCGCCTTCGGCCACGTTCCAGGCTTGCAGCACTTCGTCTGCCACGCCGCGCACCGACCAGGCCGTCTTCTCCACGCCGACCAAGACCGCGTCGAGCACCTTGAGCCAGGCTTTGACTTCGGAGCCGATGTTCACGGGCCGGCTCTTCTTGCTGCGTGTCGACTCGGATGTGCGCTCGCCTCGCTCGTGCCGGCGTCTCCGGCTGCGTCGGTGCCGCGTCTGGGTTTCCACTTCGTCTTGCATTGTCACCCTCTCCTCGTCGCCGTCATGCGACGTATTACAATGATGTAATACAAACGATCGGAGTGGTTTGCAAGCAATGTATTACACAATATTAAGAAATATCCACTCGCGCATATTTGTCTCGTAGTTTCCGTTACTTGTGGCGAACACGACGAGCCGTTCCCGGGTCCATACTGGTTTGCCCGGTGTCGCCGGGGCGGTTTAACCCAACAACGCCTGGCTCGCGACGCGGAGCGCGGACCAGGCGTCGTCAGTGCCGGCTCAGAGCTGGTCGAGGCAGACCGAGCAGAGCCAGGTCGGCGTGGTGGCAGGCGCTTGCGACACGCCGAGATGCCCTTCTTGGCCCTTCTTGATCTCGCAACCGCACTTCGCGCAACGCGCGTCTCTGTTCAGCACGACACGGTTCCACGCCAGGATGTGCTCGAGCGCTGGCGAGGATTCTTCGGTCGGCGCTGGGGGCTCTGCTGCCACCGGCTTCTCGCTGCTCGGCACCGGCTCGGCAGCCGGTTTGGGTGGCGCAGAAACGCCTTCATTTGCAGTGCTTTCGCTCCTGCGCGGCTGGCCGGTGTCGCGAGCGCTCTGCGCGATCCGTTCAGCATCACGCCGTACTTGTCGTGCCAGCCCCACCGAGTCCTGCACGATGTTGTCGACCTCCGCGACCACGTTGTCGACCAGATCGAAGGTGTCTTCCAGCACGTTGCGGATCAAGTGCGAAACCGAAAGCCTGCGCTTGCGCGCTTCTTCCTTGAGCGTGCTCTGCAAGCTCTCCGGGAC
>JADGRG010000095.1 GCA_017881145.1 Sandaracinaceae bacterium
CCGGCATCCGAGATATCGACGTAGGTGATCAGGGTCTGTCGCGCGTTGGCGTCGTCCACCAGGTAGTAGTTCGGATCCGTGGCGGCTATGCTCAACGCCGTGTCGTAGACCTGGATCAGGTTGGCCGCCCCGGGGAACTCCTTCTTGTCCACGGCCTTGATGTGGGTCGGATCCGAGATATCGATCGACATCACCCAGGTCGTGTCGTGCCAGTCCTGTGTGTCATAGCGCCAGTAGTCGGGATTGCGCTTGGAGACGGTGTAGAGCACGTTGCCCACGATGCGCGTGTCGGTGACCTCGCCGTCGACGTTGAAGCTGCCTGCGGCTTGCGGATGGGCGGGATCCTTGACGTCGACCACCAGCACCTGCGAGCCGTGGAAACCGAGCGGGTCGGCGTCGCTGTCGAACTGCCAGTACGAGAAGTAGTCGCTCATCACGACGTACGCCTTGTTGTCGCGCAGATACATGTCCACGGGCTGCGCCTGAAAGGGCACGCGACCGACGATGACTGGGCTGTCCGGCACCGACATGTCGATCAGCAAGAGTCCTCGATAGCGATTGAGCGCGTAGAGGATGTCGCCGTTGGTCTGCACGATGTCGGCTTCCACGATCTCGCGCATGGCAGTGGGTTGCTGTGCGGTGGCGGCTGGGTTGGGCGCAACCACGCCGGGCACGGCTGGCGCGGCAGCCCCATTGCCGGCGGCACCGCTCAGCACTGCGCCGCCAAGTGTGCCCGTCCGCGCGACATTGTCTCCGGTGACACCGTTGGATGCGCCGCTAGCCTCCTCGGCTTTCGCCGTTTCGAAGGTGGTGGCGCCGAGCTCGGGAAAGAGCTTCGGGTCAAGCACACCCGCGTCGGACTTGCCGCCCGAGGGGGGCGTGACTTGCGCTGCATCGGCGCCCGGCTTTCCGCCTACCCCGCCATCGGAGACCGCCTTGGCGCCCTTGCCGGCGTGGTTGCTCTGACAGCCGAGCGTCACCGCGGCGCAAGCGGCAACCAGCCAGTACTGAATGCCCAAACGGGAAACGAAGCTCTTGCCCATGCTCACCACCTCCAAGACCAAAAGGTCGCGTCTCTCGCGCGGTGGCTTAGAGCAAGTTTCGCGCCAGCGCCAAACGAGCAAGAAACACGCGAATTCCGGCCTCTTTTCCGAGCCAACTGGCACAAGCTGACACAGAACCTCGCAGCGATTGGAGGTGCCACGAGCTGGGCGACCAAAGGACGGCACGCGCTGACCTGCTCCGGAGCGTCGTCGTCGTCGACAATGCTCCCGACGGCATGGACGACGTGTTCGTCTCGATCGACGACCGCGACTTCACCGGCTGGCCGAGTCGTGCTGCGTCGGTGCGTCCACCGGACGGGCGCAGTCCTCCCAGTCCACTGGGCGCCCGCAAGAGTCATAGCGGCGTGGTTCATACTCGCGGTTGATGCTCGCGCTGGGGCTCCACTCGGGAATGCGTTGGATCGCATCCCGAGTCAGGTCGAGGTGAATCTTCTCTTCCTGCCAGCTGATGCGTTTGGCCCAATGAGGCGAAACCAGCACCTTCTTGCCGAACCACCACTTCTTGGTGTCGACCACCAGGTAGCGAAGCTCCCAGGTCTCATCATCGACGAGGAAGTCTGCTACGTGGCCAATCGGGCCGTCGCTTCCCTGAATGTGGTAGCCGCGGACGTGCCGAGCACTGCGCAAGTGCATGTCATCGGGTTGGTGGGACTGTGGAGCCGGCACCTCGTTCCAGGTGTCCTCCGACAGAAGATCAGGATCTGCCACCATACCCCAAACGCCTGCATACCCCCAGCAAGCTGGATATCCGTAATAGCTGAAGTCGTTTTGTTCGTGTTGACGGCACACCGGCCGGTCGGTGTCGATATTCGGGCTGTCCTTGACGCTGTCGATTGTCAGCGCCACGTGGAAATCCCGCGTCGACCAATCCGCCTTACGGAAGGAACTCGGTGAGATGAGCACTCGACGCCCACCCAGAGAGCCACCCGTCTCGGCAACCAGGTAGCGGATGGCCCAGCGCTGATCGTCGAAAAGGAAGTTCGCAACGCTGCCGATCTCGCCATCGGTGGCGCTGATCAGATAGCCCTCGAGGTCTTTCAGGCTTCGCAACATGACTCGCCCTCCCACAGCCCGCCGCCTGCGATTTCGTCACAGGCCTGCTCGAGCAGTGGCTCAAGCAAGTAGCGTGCCGCGTCGCCGAGCTCGAAGATTCTGCGAACGCGCCGTAGATCTGACCGAGACATGCCGAGCTGCGGCGCAGAGCACGCAGCGGGACACTTTGGTCTCGCAGGATTGGCCCACCGCGCCGGAGTTGTGTCCGCGAGCGAGACCGCCGAGTGCTGCTGCGCCCAGCGCTCAGGAAGTCATCGGCTGCGAGGCGAGACCGAGCCGCGGTGCGAGCATCGTGCGAATGACCTCGGGCCACGCGTATTGGCGCGCGGTAGCTCGGCCTGCGCGGCGCATGGCGCTTTCGTAGCCTAGATCCGAGCCGAGCAAGTGGTAGAGGCCTGCGAACTCCGAAGGATCGGAGGTCTGCAACACCAGTGCGTTGCGCCCCGGCATCGCGTAGTCCTCGCCGGTACAGCCGGTGCATGCAATGCCACCAACGGCCATGGCTTCGAGCCCGACCAGACCGAAGGGCTCCTTGACACTGTTGGCGAGCACCGAGTCGGACGCGCGGAAGAGCGCTCGCCGGCCGCTCGGGCCGATGTGGCTGGTGAGGTTGAGCACATCGACGTCTTGGCAAGCACCGAGTGAGCTAACCATGCCGCGCAGGTCGCCACTTTCGTTGCTGCGGTGCGCAACGCGCAGGCCGGCTTGGTGCATGGCCGCCAGCACTTCTTTGCCGTGCGGTTCAAGCCCGCCCCGCGCGATGAAGAGCGGCTTGCGTCCCATGCGCTTGAGATCTGCGATGATGCCCACCGAGGCGAGCCAGTTCTTGTCGGGATCCCAGCGCGCCATCTTGGTGATGGCAACCCGCCCAGCGAAGTGTTTGCGCAGCTGCGCGACGGCGGAACGGTCCGGTGGCAAATACGCATCCGGCGAGAGCCCGTTCGGGATGACGATCGCTTCGACGCCAGAAGCATGCATGAGCTGCTTCATGTAGCGGCTCACGGTGGTCAAGCATGCCGCTTGGCTCAAGCGCGACCAGTCGATGTGCTCGAAGCCGAAGACGTTGTTGGCGTTCCAGAATAGTCGCGCCTGTTCGCGCACAGAGGCTTGGCGCAGCAGGTGATCGACGTGCAGAAGCGCGTCGGCGGTCTGCCACTCTTCCGCCATGATCACCGCGCGGCCGCCGCGCCGCAGGTGCGGCAGCAGCTGCTCGCGCACCAGTGCCGGAGGCAACGAGGACGCGTAGTCCGGAGTCTTGTGCTGCTGGCCATCGTAGACGTTGACCGGGTGATGCCGACTCAGCCACTGACACCATCTGTGCAGGTGCAGCCCGTCGCGCACTTCGTAGCCGGGCAACTCCGGGTCACCGACGAACCAAAGATGGGTCTCTTGCCCGGCGGCAATCAACGCTTCACACAGCCCGCTGACGCGCGTCTCGAGACCGCCGACACGCGCGTACGTGTCGGGGCCCTCGAATGAGAGCAGATGGAAGTGCGTGCGCTCAGGCACACCGAGCCGAGGACTCGCCGCGCGGTCGGCGCCGCGCTCGGGAGAAGCGTCGAAGCCGTCGAAGCGCGCGTCCGAGCGAAGAGCAGTGCGTCCGCGTGGCTTGACCGCAGGCAGGACGACGGGAAGCGAAGAAGCCGAGGTGCCTAGCGTAGTGACGGTGTGGAGTGCGACTGGACGCGTCATTGCTCGAATCCTCAAGGCGGGCAGGGGTCCGGATTCTCAGCCCACCGTTCCGAGCCAGCGGGCGGCGGACTTGCTCTGAACTACCCAGCTACGCACGCCGCCCGCGATGGCAAGTCCCCGGCCGGGAGGGCCACCTTCCGACACGACCAGGCGCGCAGGAGAAACACCTGGCCTCAGCTTCGGTCTGCACACGCAGCTTCCGAGCACTGAACGAGCACAAGCCATGCTCGACGACACGGCGCCCGCGATGAAGGTCTTGGTTCGTGGCTACGCACCGCGAAATGCCCTATCGTCGCGGCGTGCGTGCGAAGAAGAGCGTGCTCTGCCTGCTGGCTTGCATGTGCCTGCTCGGGCCCTTGGTGTGCGTGCTTGCATCGGGCTGTGAGGTCGGCCGCACCGAGGCGAAGAGCCCGACGACCGACGACGGCGCGCGCGTGAAAGAGCGCACGGTCAGCATCGAGCTGCTGCGCACGAGCGAGCGCGTGCTCACTACGGACCCGAGCGGCATGGTCAGCTACCAGCCAGTGCTTGCGCTAGGCGGCGTCGAGATCTGTGTGGTCAAGCGACGCAACGCGTTTGCGCTGCTACAGCCGTTCCAGGCGCTCGGGCCAGCCATCTGCGCAACCAACGTCGCTGGCAAGCCGGTGCGTCTGGCCGGCGTGCCCGCCGATTCGGACCTCCTGGTCACTTACGTGAAGCAGGGCTATCGCACCGTTCTGAGCACGTTCCGTACCGATGAATTCGACGTTGCGCTACCCACCTGGGGCGACAACTCGATGTACTTCACTCCCCTTCTGCGTAGCGACGCAAGCCTGCCCGTGGAAAGCCAACCGCAGGCGCAGGCTGGGGACGGGCTGCTCGCCATCTGGGTCGATGTCGTCGGGGACTATGGCACCGGCAACGCGGGCGTGTTGTTTGGATCGGAAGGCGATCCGGGTACAGCACAGGGCGAAGACGTGAAAGTGGTGATCGAGGACACGCACGCGGTGCAGATGGCGTCGCTCCAGACCCGGCGGGATCGTCCGCTCTTCGTCTCGTTGCCACCAGGGCCGTACCGGCTGCGCTTCACGCACCCGATCATGGAGCTGACGCCGTCAGGCGTTCAGGAGCAATTCATGACGCTCGGCTTGCCCACGGACAACCCGAGCGACATCGAGGTGAGCGTGACGCAAGGTTTCGTCACGCTCGCAAGCGTCGATGGCTTCTGCCCGCTGCCTGCCGACCCTGCGGTCGGGTTCTCGGATCTCGCGACGTGCACGCTGCAGGCCGCACCCGACGCTGGTGCGCCGTGAGCCCGCGCACGTGCGGGCCAGCTCAGCGCAGGGGCCGAGGCGTGAGCCAAACGTGCGTCGTCCAGCGCGGCCGCACGTAGATCTCGTTGCGCTTGGCCACGACCTTGTTGGTCTCGACCTGCACCGCCTGCACGACGATGGCTTGCTGCCGCATGGAATCGGGAACGTCGCCCACCACCGCCGACCCGGTGTCAGTCTGATCGCTGAAGCTGCCGTCAGAGACTTGGTGCTCTACGTTGAGGCCAGGCTGCTCGGGAAGCTCGAAGCGCAGGCCGCGCGCTGGGGCCCCCATGCAGTCTTCCATATAGATCGCGAGCGGCGCGGCATGCTCTGTGTCGAGCGTCGTGCCCGACGCCTCGCGCAGCGCCGAGCGAATCCAGCCGAGCCAGAACACGTAGAGCCTGAATTCCGTGGCCTGAGCCAGCGGAGGAAGCAGGTAGCGATCGCGCCAAGTGTTCTGCCGAAACAGGTCCGGCGCCGCGCTGCTCGTGTCCTGCGCCTCGACCTCGATCGTGCCGTTGAAGTAGCGCAGCAGCTGGTGGACGCGCAGGTCGAGCCGGACCGTGTCGTCTGGACCGACGTTTCCGGTGTCGATCGGCTGACATTCGGTGGTGGCCGTGGTGGGCGCGGGACAGCTCCTGGCTGCGGCGCCCACCACGAACTGCTCGTCACGCTCGTCGCCCGGGTACGCATACGCCAGGCGCGTGCGCGGATTCTTGAAGTGCAAGAGCAACGAGACGCGCTCGACGTCCTGCGCCGCTCTCGCTTCTTCGTAGTGGTCGACGCACCCGAAGTTCTCGCCCGTCGCACATGGCTCGGCGCAGTGATCGATGAACACGCACGCCCATAGGTCGTTGTACCAGGGCGAGAATCCATCCGCGGCGGTACAGCTCTGCAGGCATGCAGGGTCGCTGCACTTGCCTCTGCAGGTCAGTAACCTGTTGCACTTAGTGTCGTCGACGCAGGCGCTGCGTTGTGCGGAGCACTGCCGCGACGCGCAGATGCGGCATGCGTCGATACGCGCCGGATCCGGCAGTGCCGGCAAGTGCGTGACATTGGGCGTGTCGTAGAGCTCGGCTACCGGGTTCACGCAGGCCGGATAAGAAAGTGCCCACATCATCAGACAAGCGCATCGAACCCGAGAGGCTAGCACTACTGCTCCCAATCTCTCGTGGCTGGATTTCTGTACGCGATGGGCTTGGCCGGAAGGCGCGCGGCCGCGGGAATACTCCCTGTATTTCAAGGTCGCGCAACGCACCGGACGGGCCCATCCCGTGCGGAAAGGCGGTCGCGAGGAGGTTGGGATCAGTAGTGCTAGGCGCTGCAACGCGCCGCTACTGCCTAGCAAGTGCAACACGCGAGCTTGGATAACACGAAGGTTAGCTCTCTGAAAATTGGCGTCGGAGGAAAATGACAACGTGCTTGCTGAGAGTTAGCATCCGGACGTAATACCGTCGCCTGAAGTTGTCTGAGGAGTAGCGTGATCAAGTCGAGGTCGATCGACGCGAGCGAGGCGCTGGCTGCGGACTCGGAGCCTGCGACGGACTCACCCCAACGCAGCGCCAGAATCCGCGCGGCTGCGCGTGATGACGACGATCTGCTGAGCCCGGGTCACGTGATCGCCGGCAGGTACCGAATCCAGGAATGCCTCGGCCGGGGCGGGATGGGCGTCGTGTTTCGCGCAACCCACATGTTGAGCGAGAAGCACGTCGCGCTCAAGCACATGCGTCGGCCGACCAACGGCTCGCAAACGGCACAGCGCTTCTTGCGCGAGGCGCGCGCCGCGGGCCGCATCGACCACCCGAATGTCGTCGACGTGTACGATGTGGGTGAGGACGACGGCCACGGCTACCTGGTCATGGAGCTGCTGCACGGCGAGTCGCTGGCTGATCGGCTAGAGCGCGGCGCGTTGCCGGTGACGGAAGCCGTCAACCTGCTCTTGCCGGCTATGCGCGGAGCAGCCGCGGCGCACAAGGTGGGGGTGATCCACCGCGATCTCAAGCCAGACAACATCTTCCTGTGCACGGGGCCCGACGGCATTGGGCGCGAAGCCAAAGTCCTCGACTTCGGGATCTCGTCGCTCACGACCGTCGATCTGGCGGAGCCCGCCATCACGCACGAGAACACCGTGCTGGGCACGCCCGCGTATATGTCGCCCGAGCAGTTGAAGAGCTCGCACAACCTGGACGGACGGACCGATCAGTATTCTTTTGGAGTGATTCTCTACCAAGCACTGACAGGCGAGCTGCCCTTCCCCGACAAGAGCTTCACCGGCCTCATCACTGCAGTCGCAACCCAAGCCCCACGCCCGCCGAGGCTACTACGACCCGACCTGCCAGAGGAGGTCGAGCGCGTGCTGCTGCGTGCGCTCGCGCACGACCGGGAGAACCGCTACCCGGACATGGAGGGCTTGATCGCGGCGCTTGCTCCCTTTGCCGGTCGCAACCCGAGCCAGCCACCGCTGGCTCAGCCGAAGCCGCCGCAACGAACCAGCGACGAGCGCAGCACGCTGGAGCTGGAGCTGGAGCTGGAGCTGGAGGTCGAGCGTGCGCCATCCGCGGCATTCGCGTCGCAGCCACCGGTGCAGGCACACGAGCTCGCCACGCCAGCGCCGCTGGCTATGGCTCCGGCGACCTCGAAACGGTCGACGGCCATCGCCATGGCGGCAGCCGCAGCTGCGGCGCTGCTGCTCGTGTTGTGGCTCGCACATGCCTCGCGGCCTGCGAGCGCCGTCGCGCGGGGTGCGCATGGCTCGGCTAGCGTGGCGACGCACAC
>JADGRG010000011.1 GCA_017881145.1 Sandaracinaceae bacterium
CTGCGAGCGCTGCGCGCCACGCATCTCGGCACAAGAGGAGCTGCGTGCGCTCGACCAGACCATCACGGCATTCACGCCGGCGCTCCACCGCCTGCCACCGGACCAACCGTGCACCGAATACTACCGGGGGCACGGCACACTCCTCGATCACGTGCTCGTGACGGGCCTCGATGACCAGACGCACCACAAGACGCTAGCTCGCGTGCTGGTCCAGGGCCTCTGCGCCGAGCTTTCCTGCGGGCGTGTCCCGCGAGCCAAATCGCTTTCGGCCTACCAGCACCTGAGCGATCACTGCCCGATCGTGCTGGAGCTTGCGCCAGCGCATTAAACGCGGGTGACGAGAGTCGACAGGCGCCGGATGGAGACTATGTTAGCCCCATGTCTTTTGCGGCCGAGCTTCCCCAAATCGTCGTAGCAGCAGCATGACGCAGCATTCGACCGAGCAGACTCACGGGCGGCACACCCGGCACGTGCAGCGCATGCGGCGCATAGTGGTGGTGGGCGCGGGCGTTGCCGGCTTGGCCGCAGCACGCGAGCTCTTGCGCTTGGCTCCGGGCGCGGAGGTGGTCGTGCTGGAACGCGATGCGCGCGTGGGCGGGCTGATCGAAACCGAGTCCACGCAGGATGGCTTCCTGGTGGAGCATGGTCCGGACTCGCTGCTCACCTGGAAGCCACTCAACATGCAGGTGGTGCGCGAGCTGGAGCTGAGCGCGGCGCTGGTCTCTGGCACCGGTGTGCCGCGTGCCACCTTCGTCGCGCAAGGCTCCGAGCTGGTGCCCATGCCGGATGGCCTCTTGGGCGGGATTCCCTCGGCGGCGATGCCGCTCTTCCGCTCGCCGCTGCTCTCCGTGGGCGCCAAGCTCCGCATGACCGCCGAGCCCTTCATGCCGCGCAAGACTACTTCCGACGACGAAAGCGTGGCCAGCTTCGTGTCGCGGCGCTTTGGTCGTGAAGTGCTGACGCGTCTGGTCGACCCGTTGGTGTCAGGCATCTACGGTGCGCCCGCCGAGCGTTTGAGCGCGAAAGCCAGCATCCCGCAGCTGGTCGAGCTGGAGCGCGCGCACGGCAGCATCGCCTGGGGCATGCGCAAGACGCGCGGCCAGAGAACGGCTCGCAAGACCGATGATCCGCTGGTCGTGAGCTTGGCGGGCGGCATGTCGACGCTGACCGATACCCTCGCCGCAACCCTCGGCCCGCGCGTGCGCTTGCAGGCCGAGGTGACGAAGATCGAGCACAAGCAGGGCGGCGGCTTTCGCTTGCAGGTGAGCGGCGCGCACCTCGACACCGACGCGTTGATCGTGGCCTCACCCGCGCATGTGGCGGCGGTGCTGCTGGCAGATATCGACGCCGAGCTCGCGCACGCTCTCTCGGGCATCGTGCACGGCCCGCTCAACGCGATCTCCATGGCCTTCCACAAGCGCGACGTGGCGCATCCCATGCAGGGCACGGGTTTCATCGTGCCGTCGAACCAAGAGCGCTTCACCACGGCATGCTCCTGGATGAGTCAGAAGTGGCCGGGACGCGCGCCCCAAGACCGCGTGCTCTTGCGCTCGTTCGTGCAAGCCGAAGGCGCCACGGATGCTGACCTGGTGCAGCTCGCACTGCACGACCTGCGCGAGCTGATGGGCATCGAAGCTGCGCCTGAGTGGACACGCATCAAGCGACGCGCCCGCGGTCTGCCGCGCTACGAGGTCGGCCATGGCCAGCGCGCCATCGCCATGCGCGAACGCGTCGCAGCGCACGGACCACTGGCGATGGCCGGCAACGTCTGGAACGGCGTCGGCATCCCCGACTGCATGCAAAGCGGCATGCTCGCCGCAGCCGAAGTGCTACGCGCACTGGATGCGCGGGGCTAGAGAGCAGCGCCTGGAGTGCGTTGCTATGGGCTCACTTCGGGCGCAACGCTTGAGCGAGTGCGTCGGTGGCTTCGCGCAGGGCGCGGCGACCGCCGTCGAGGAGCGCGTACATGCTCACGAAGGCGTGGATCATCCCGTCGTAGCGCGAGAGCGTCACGGTGTTGTGCGCCGCACGCAGCGCTTGGGCATACGCTTCAGCCTCGTCGCGCAGCGGATCGTGCTCGGCCGTGATGATCAGCGCTGGCGGCAGGCCGATCAGGTTCTTGGCGGCGAGCGGTGAGGCGCGTGGATCCGCACGGTCCTGGTCGTCGCGAACATAGTGGTCGGCAAACCAACGCATGCCGTCGCGCGTCAGGAACTTGCCCGTGGCGTTCTCGAGATACGAGGGCGTGTCGAAGGAACGCAGATCGGTGACCGGATAGAAGAGCAGCTGAAAGACCAACGCTGGGTTGCGGCGTTCCTTGGCGAGCCGGGCGACCGCGGTTGCGAGCGTGCCGCCGGCGCTATCACCGCCGACCGCGATGCGGTGGTGATCGATGCCCAGCAGGTCGGCGTTCTCATGGACCCAAGAGGTGGCGAGATAAGAGTCATCAACGGCGGCAGGGAACTTATGCTCGGGTGCCAGCCGATAGCCGACCGAGACCACCACGCAGCCAGCGTCCAGCGCGATCTGCCGACAGAGCGCGTCATGCCCATCCAGATCGCCGATCACGAAGCCGCCGCCGTGAAAATAGACGAGGCCACCCAGCAAGCCGCTCGATGCCGGGCGATAGATCCGCAGCGGCAGCTCCCCGCCCGGACCCATGATGCTGCGGTCTTCGGTGGGCACGTCTGGGCCGGGCGGCAACTGGCGCGCCTGACGCTGCGCGCGAGCCTCGGCCACGCTGAGCGTGGTCACGTCGCGCACGCCTGTGCCCTCCAGATTATGAAGCAGGACTTTGACCTGGGGATCGAGTGCCATGGCCAGCTTGTATCTCGCGGCCTGCCACGTTGCCAGAAGGCAACGACGGCGCACTACTTTGTCGCCAACCAGCGTCCCGGGAACGACCGCGCGCGGAGCGTACGCGACGCTCAGCGTGACCGATACCGGCAGCGGTTTCGGCGGCATCACGCTCGCGTACAACGTACGCAGTGCATCCGAGGTCGTCGCTAGCGAGGCATCTCAAGCACTAGGCAATAATTTTGTTGCGCATCAAAAGCGTTGCGCAATATATACGTTGCATGGACATCCGAATCGGTGCGCCCGCGACGGGCCCAAACTTCTATAAACGGCCTGCGTTGATCGCCAACCTGCTCCGTGCGCTACGTCGAGGAAATGTGGCGTTCCTCGGTCCCCGCCGGACCGGCAAGACATCCTGTCTGGAAGAGATCAAAGCCAATCCGGATGGCTTCCTGCCCGTTCTGCTCAACCTCGAAAAGCACGACACGGTGGAAGCATGGTTGGCCGACATGCTGCGGGAGCTACGCACCTCCTTGGAGATGCCCGTGCCCAAGATCTCCTGGGCGACAGAGAAGATCAGCGGCTTTCTGGATCGCATTCGAAAGATCGATGTGGGAACCGTCGGAGGGATCGAACTTGCCGAGCGCACGACACAACCTCCATGGCGAAAGCCGGCCGATGAGTTCCTGGCGGTGCTCGTCGAATCGGACGCGCCGGTGCTCTTCTTGCTCGACGAGTTTCCCACGTTCCTCAAGCTGGTCGCGAAGAAGACCTCCCGTGATGAAGTCGAAGGGGTGTTGAACTGGTTTCGCGCCGCCCGTCATGACTTGAAGGATAAGAAGGCCCGCTTTCTCGTCACTGGCTCCATTGGGCTGAAGGGCGTCGTGCGAGGGCTGGGGCTGGCACCTGCGGTCAACGAGTTTGA
>JADGRG010000096.1 GCA_017881145.1 Sandaracinaceae bacterium
ACGCCACGAACACTACCGTCGGGGGCGCCATCACGGCGAGCAAGCCCGGCAAACGCATGCGCGGGAGCCTGCCGCGAAGGCGCTTCGGGCAGCAAGGCGCTGCGCGAACCGGTTTGGGACGGGCTGGCAGTTGCACGAGAAGGAGTGGCGGTGGGATGCAAGGGTGCGACACTCCGGCAACCATGCGACCTCAATCGGTCCTGCTCAGCCTGCTGGTCGCGCTCGCGTCTACGCCGGCCTGTGCGAACAAAGCCGCCCTACCGCAGCCCGTCCTTACGGCGACAGCGCCTGCACCCACAGTGCCGGCTGCGCCGGCCGACCCAGCGCCGACCCCAGCCGCGACCAACGGCGAGCTCGCCGCAGGCCAGCTGGCACCCGACTTCGGCAGCCACGACCAGAACGGCACAGCCGTGCAGCTGGCTGGGCTGCGCGGCAAGCACGTGCTGCTCTACTTCTATCCCAAGGACGAAAAGCCGGGTTGCACGCAGGAGGCCAGCTCGCTGCGCGACGCTTGGAGCGACCTCGGGCAGCTGGGCGTCGTCGTGCTTGGCGTCTCCACCGATGATGACGCCTCCCATCGCGCGTTCGCCCAGCACCACCAGCTGCCGTTCTCGCTGCTCAGCGACCCCGAGGGCAAGCTCGCCGAGAAATACGGGGTGCCCGTGCACCTAGGGTTCGCGATGCGCCAGTCGTTCTTGATCGCACCGGACGGGCGCCTCAAGAAGATCTATCGCTCGGTCGACGTGGCCAACCACGCCTACGAGATCGCCGCCGCGGTGCGCTGAGTCTGCACGCTGCCGGCGGCGGAGACCCGTGGTAGCCTCGGCGCGCGCAAGCCCATCTCTGGATTTCATGCGAGCTCTTGGCGCTCGGCTGCAGCCAGTATCCGGACATCGCCGGACGTAACTCCAAAGCCGAGGCTTGGGCGGCGCAAAGTCGGCAAGCGGACAAGCAGGACCCGTCGGCTCTGCCGGCCTATCACGGTCCGACGAGCGGTGCCGCGAACCAGGCGCCCGCGCCGCCGCCAGCTGCAACGCCGAGCACGGCCGTGTTGTCGGCATCGGCGTCTCGCCCTAGCCCCAGCAGGCCCGCGCCAGCACCAGCTGCGCCAGCGCCGCGGACGGCGGCGAACGAGCCCGCCGCCAGTACGGGCAACGAGATGCTCAGCTACGGCACCGGCTTTGCGATCGACGGCAACGGGACGATCGTCACCGCGCGCCACGCGATCGTGGGCGCGCACACCGTGCACGTGCGCTTCCCCGGCCACGAGCTGGCGGTCGCCCAGGTCGTGCACTCGTCGGAGACCCACGGACCTGGCGGTGCTCCAGATCGAGCAGCCCACGCCGGAGTTCGTGGCGGTCAACACCAGCCACGCGGCACGCCTGGGCCTGCCCGTGTTCACGATCGGCTTTCCTGCCGTGCAGCTGTTGGGCGCAGAGCCGAAGTTCACGAGCGGCGCGATCTCTGCGACTTCGGGCCTGGACGACGAAGCCGCGTTCCTGCAGACGACCGTGGCCGTGCAGCCAGGCAACTCGGGCGGGTCCCTCTTGGACCTGAACGGCGAAGTGCTCGGCGTGATGTTCAGCCGTGCCGCCGACTTAGACTAAAGATCTCCGTGATGTTCTCGGCCAGCTCTTCGTTGTCCTCGACGACAAGGACACGCCCGCGGTGCATGAGAACCCATGCGGGCAGTTAGCACGCAAGTCCAACGCGCGCGCAAGGCTTTCCGCAGGCCACCCATGCTCGCGAAGTGAGTTACCCGCCGACTTTAGCCGATTCGGCTAGTGGCTGGTCGGGCGCAGGTTCGGGAACCGTGATGCGGAAGCGTGCTCCCCGCGCCGAAGGCTCGAGCGACAAGGTGCCGCCGTGGGCTTCGCACACTCGCCGCGCCAAGGCCAGCCCCAAGCCCGTGCCCGTGGCTTTACTCGTGAACAGCAGCTCGAAGATCCTGCGCTGCAGCTCTAGTGGCACGCCCGGCCCGTCGTCGGCGACTTCGATGTGAATCGATTCGTTGAGACGGCCTGCCGTGATCTGAATGTTGCCCTTGCCGGGCAACACTTCGACGGCATTGCGGAGCAGGTTCGACAGAGCATGGCGCAATTGATCGGGGTCCGCGAACAGCTGTAGTCCGGCAGGTACGCTCACACTGATGAGCACGTCCTTCGGCGCAGCGATCTGCCGCAAGCTCTCTTCCACAAGCTCCGCCACCGAGGTCGCGCGCTTCGCTAGCGGCTTCTCGCGCGCGAGATCCAGCAGGTTCGTGGTCATCGTCACGCACTCGTGCACCTGGTGAGCGATGCGCGCGAGATGCTTGTCCACCAGCGGGTCGGAGACGTGCAGCGTTTCGAGACGCTTGCGCAGCAGGAAGAGCGAGGAGCCCAGCGTGCTCAGCGGGTTGCGCAGCTCATGCGCGATCGTGGCCGACAACTCACCGATGGTCGCCAGCCGCTCGCGGGCTCGCATCTTGTCGACCAGATCCTCGCGGTAGGTGTCGAGCATGATCGCCAGCTCGATGTCGAGCGCCTGGTTCAGTGCGGCTTTGGTGGCGGCTTGCTCTGGCGAGCCCAGCGGCAGGTTCTGCAGCGCGATGTCGCTCAGGTGTCTGCGGATGCGGTTGACCGCAGTGAACAAGAACTCTTGCGGCAGGCTGATGCGCACGTGTACGCGCCCGATGCGGCAGTGAGTCTCGAGGTAGACGAGATCGTGCGGACCGAGCAGCAGGCTGTCGAGCCAAGCCAGCAAAGTCTGCTTCAGGCGGTCAATCTGGGGGCCGCCACCGGTGATTGCTGCGCGGGCTTCGGGGTGCGCCTCGATGGTCGCGTAGAAGTCGTCGATGATGGCGTGCGCCTTCGGTGCAACCTGCGGATAAAAGGCGCGCAGCACCTCCGTGCTCGCGTCGGTGAAACCGACGTAAGCGCGAATGCTCGCGTACTGGTGTGGCGTCATCGCGCCGATCCTTGCAGCCGAGCTGAAGCGGTATGTCCAAGTGAAGATCTGTCGCGCGACGCGTGCAACGGGCCGGGCCAGGGCAGCCGCGGAAAGTACCTTGGGTAGAGTAGGCGGAAAGCCACGCCGAGCTGCAGCATGCTGAGCAGCTGCAACCCCAGCCTGTCTGTCAGCAGCGCGTGCGGGCGCTGCGCGTGGGCAGCCGTGGGCCACGACGGGACCGGGATGAGCAGCAGCGCCATTGTCCGGCCACGCACGCAGGCGGACAGCCGCGGGTTGCGGGAGTGCGTGATCGAGTGTGCGCGGGTTGCGGTGGTCACGATGTCACTGAGCGATTCGGCGACAGCGAGTTGAAGCGAGCCGAATCTAAACGGCTGCAGCACATACGCACCGCACGATCTGCCGCAACCAGCGCAGAAATGGGCGCTTAGTTAGCCGATGTCCAGCGTCATCGAAAGCAGGTCGCCAGCGGCCTCGCCGAGCGTGATGGCGCAGATTTTCACGCGCTGACCTTCGCGATCCTGGTCATTTCGCCTCCACAACGCGGCAGGCGCACTGTACGGCGGCCGCCGGGCGGACCCTTGGGTCACCGGATCTGGCGCCATCGGCGGCGGCGCGCTGGCGGACGCCGGTCGACGCGGTGGAGGCGCGCGCTCAGGCTTCCGGCCGCGAGCGGATGGCGGGCTGCGGGCGCGCTTTACGAGCGGAG
>JADGRG010000097.1 GCA_017881145.1 Sandaracinaceae bacterium
AGAGCGCGCGTGCTTTGTCGAGCTCGCCACTCTTGCGCAACGCGGTGCCCAGGCCGAACTTGGCGTCGAGGTCCTGCGGATCGAGCTCGACCGCGCGCCTGAACTCGTGGACCGCGCTATCCAAGCGATTGCGCGCCAGCTCGGACTGACCGAGCATGCGCCGCATCTCGGCGTTTTCCTCGACCTTCGCAGCCGCCTGATTCAAGACCTCCGACGCTTGGTCGGCCTTATTCTGCTTGAAGTAGAACTGCGAGAGCGCGAGATAGCCGGCGAACACCGTCGGAGCGAGCTCGATGGACTTGCGGAAGAGCCCTTCGGCGGTGGGTCGGTTGCCCAACGCCTCCTCGGCTTCGCCGACGCCCAGCACGACTTCGGCATCGTTGGGGCTCTGGTTCATCAACCCGCTGAGCGTGGCTCTAGCATCGGGCGCACGCTGCAAAGCGAGCTGCGCGCGACCTTGGCCGAGACGTGCCTCGGCGTCGGCTTTGCGACCGCTCAACACGATGGGGTTGGCAGACTTCTGCGCGATGTTCAGCGCCGACTCGAAACGTGCCAACGCATCGTTGTAGCGCCCCTCACGCACCATCACGCGACCCGCGCCGAGCAGCGCGTCGACCAAGTAGGGATCGGCGCTGAGCGCGTCGTCGTAGGCGGCTCGGGCCTGGTGCAAACGACCACGCGACTCGTGCACATAACCGAGCAAGGAATAGCCCTGAGCCTGCGCCAGTTTGGAGGTCCAGAGATACCGGTCACCCAGCGGCTCCTGCCCGAGCGATTGACGCAGCTCTTGCATGGCGCGGTCTTCCTTGCCCTGATTCCAAAGCAAGCGCGCATCTGCGATGTGCGCCTCGACGTGCAGTGGCGAAAGCTTCAACGTCTCGGCGACGGCAGCACTCTGCGCAGCTTCGTCGTTCTTCGCGATCGCGACGCGCGCCAAGCCCCACTGGGCGCGCGCGCCACCACCGTGCTTGAGAGCTTGTCCGAACGCCTTCTCGGCAGGAGCCAACTTGCCCTGGCGCAGCGCAGCCTCGCCAGCGACGAGCTCCACGTAGGGATCGTTGGGAGCTTCGCTGCGTGCCTCGTTCAACGGCCCGTCCACTTCGCCCCAAGCCAATCTCCGCGCCGCATCCGCCGCTCTCGCCAGAGCCATGCCGGGAGCCAGACCATGCCGCTCCTGCAAACGCTGCAAGAGCGCGGCCATGTGGCTGGAGTTGCTCGCATCGCTGCCGAAGCGCAGCGAGAAGAGCGCTTCGTGCAGCAACGAGCGCGTCAGCAATTCGCGATTCAGACCAGCCTTGTGCCGGGCTTCACCCAGCACCGAAAGCGATCGGCGCGCATCGCGGAAGGTGTCACTGGCAGCCGTCTTCTCGGCGCGCGCTATCGCGTCGCTGGCGAATTTCGGGTCGCCAGCTTCCGGCAGATAGCGCTCCAGATAGAACATGCCGAAGAAGCCGTAGTCGGTCAGACCGAGCCCAGCGCCACCTGCCGCGATGGCCGCGAGCAGAATGGCCACGCCGGCCAGCAAGTAGACGGCGCGCTTACCCTTGGCGGCAGCGTCGGCAGCCTCGGTGTCGCCGCCACCTCCGCGCTGCCGACGCAGAATCTCCGGCGGCAAGGAGAAGCCAGCCTCATCGCCTGCGCCCTCGGCAATGCCGAACTCCATATCCTCCTCGGAGTCGTCGTCACCGGGCAAGCTGACTTCGCCGAAGTCGTTGGGGTCCTGGTCCGCATCGTCGAGCGAATCGTCGCCGCGCAGCGCTGGCGGAATGCTTCCGCCGAGGTCCATCGGCGATGGCAGACTCCCACCGACCGGGCGGTTGACGCGTACCGGCTCGTCATCCGATCGGATGTCGCCGAAGCTCGTCTCGTCATCGCTCATCAGTGACGGCGGCATCGAATCATGGCCGGCGTTCAGCTCACCGAAGCTCGACTCGTCCTCGGAAGCCCCCATGGGCGCGCCCACACCCTGGACGGTCGGTGCCTTGGGAGGGATAAGATCCGCAGCGGCGCGCGGCGGTGGAAGCTCGATGTCGCCAAAGCCGCCATCATCCGGCTCCGGCTCTGCAGCGATGGAGAGATCGGGCAGCTCGATCGCACCGAAGCTGGTTTCGTCGATGCCGCCCTTGGCTGCAGCCGGCTTTGGCAGCGGAAGCTCCAAATCGCCGAAGCCGCCAACCTGCTTCGGCGCGGGGAGATCACGACCCGCCTGCGCGATGGGTAGATCCGCCAGATGCTTGGGCGTCGGCAGATCCGCCAGCTGCTTGGGCATCGGCAGATCGACGACTTGCTTGGGCATCGGCAGATCCGCCAACTGCTTGGGCATCGGCAGATCCGCCAACTGCTTGGGTGCAGGCAGATCGACGACTTGCTTGGCCATCGGCAGATCAAGGTCGCGGAAGCTCTGCCCTGGCTTCGGTGCAGGCAGATCGGCATCGACCTTGAGCGCAGGCAGATCCGCCTCGCCGAAACCAGAACGCGCTGCCACACTGCCTTTCGGCGTGGGCAGATCCGCCTCACCGAAGCCGGAACGGGACGCTCCAGACGCTTTCGGTGCAGGCAGATCCACCTCGCCGAAGCCGGAACGGGACGCTCCAGACACTTTCGGTGCAGGCAGATCCACCTCGCCGAAGCCGGAGCGAGAAGCGCCAGAGACTTTTGGTGTCGGCAAGTCCGCAACCGCTGTGGCAGTGCGTGAGGCTGCGACGGCTTTCGGTGCGGGCAGGTCTGGATCACCGGACCGGGAGCGCGAAGCTCCGGAGGCTTTCGGTGTCGGCAGGTCCACCAGACCGTATTCAGCCATCGACTCGGTCGGCGCTCTTGACGCAATCGAGTCGACTCGACCCGCCGCCGAGGAGGACGATTCGACTCTGAGCGCTGGCAGGTCAGTGATGGAAGGCGCATCCACCGGCGGGGCCGCGGCACCGAGCATGGTGCGTTGCGGCTTGCCTGGCTTCGAGCCGAAGGCGCTCGCCGCGCTGGTAGGCTTCGAAACCGAAACTGGCGGCGGCGTAAGCGCGGCGCTTGGCGGCGCCATCATGCCCTTCGGGAGACCTTGGCCAGGCATGGGGCGCGGCACGGAGATCTTGGCGTCGAGCGCGGGAGGCGCGAGCGAACCCCAGGGGACAGCCGGCTTGGCAGGGGGCTTGAGCGCTGGAAGATCAGTCTGGCTAGCGCTTGCGGGAGGCGGTGCGACTGCCGCCAACGGCGGCGCAATCCCCAAGACGGTCCCCTTGCCGACCTTTGCTACAGGCGCAGCTGCTGGCGGCGGCGGCGCCAGCCCTACGGCAGGCCGCGGTGGTGCCCCGAACGCCGCAGCGGGTGGCGGTGCATGCGCAGGCTGCATGGCAACACTCGCTGGCCCGGTGGCAATCACGCTCGCGACCGCTGCTGCGGTCGATCCGTCGCGTGCCACCACGAAGCTCGTGCCGCACTTTGGGCAACGCATCTTCATGCCCTTTTCGGGCACGCGTCGCTCATCGACATCGTAGGGCGACTTACACGAAACGCACGCGACTTTGATCATGTCCTATGAAGCCGTTACGCAGCAGCGCCTGACCAGCGCGTGGACGTGTTGAAATCGTCTGCAGACAGTAACACGGGTGTCCTTGACGCGGCAGGTTTGACGCAGATAGACCTGTGGGTGTGAAACACACGGTGACATTGGAAATCGCTGGAACGAAGTTCCGCTTGGTGGCCGACGCAAACCAAGCCGACCTCGAGGAGCTGGCGCGTGTAGTCAACGAACGCGTCGCCAAACTGGGAGCTGCTGGCAAGAGCGCATCGCCAGCCCAGCTCTTGGCCCTGGTCGCCCTGGGCCTCGCCGACGACCTCCGCGCCAGCGAGAAGAAGCTGCGCGAGCTCGATCACCTCACCCGCAGCACGGTGAGCGGCGTGATCGCACGTATCGACAACCGCCTCGCTGAAGACCTCGCGGCCCACGACCAAGCCCCTTCCGAGTGAGCGAGCGAGCCAGCCACGCCCTGAGAAGTGCGTGAAAGTGCGTACAAACGTACTTGCCTGACGCAGGGCGTGAGATGAACGCGAGATGAACGCGAGATGAACGACAACCTACCTAGGCTGCGAACGGAAGAGCTGGACGCGCTACGCGTTCGAGCCAAGCAGCAGATCCGCAGGCAGATCATCGCGGTCCGACGTGTCTTGCCGGAGTCGGCCTGCGCTGAGCGTTCCGCACGAGCTTGCTCTCGGGTGATAGAGCATGCCGAGTTCGCGCGCGCGCGTTGCATCGTCGCGTATGTCGCGATGCGCAAAGAGCTGGATCCGGCCGGCATTGTCGAGCAAGCGCTCCTGCTGGGCAAAGAGGTCGGTCTGCCTCGCATCGAGGGCGGCACGCTCGTGCTGCACCGCTACCTGGCAGGCGACACGCTCGCAGAGAACGCGCTGCAGGTGCGCGAGCCACGGCCCTCTGCCCCGATGCTCGATCCGGCGCAAGTCGACCTCGTGCTGGTGCCGGCACTCGCCATCGATCCGCGGGGCTACCGTGTCGGCTATGGACAAGGCTTCTACGATCGTCTGCTACCCAGGCTGCCCCGCGCTTACAAGATCGGCCTTGGCTACGACTTCCAGCTGATCGCAGAAGCGCCCAACGCCGCGCACGACGTCCCCGTCGACTGCCTCGTGACCGACGCACGCACGCTGCAGACCGAGCGCTAGGGAACGCTCGGGTCCGCAGCTTCGAAGGCGTTGGCGAGCGCCACTTCCTCGCTCGCCTCTGCCTCGGGAACGGCGGCATGCAGATGCTCGATGATGGCGCGAGCTTGCTTCTCGCTCGCACCCATGGCGACGAGCTCTTCGACGCTAGCGCAGCTCAACGCGTCGATTGAACCTGCAGCGCGCAGGAGTCGCACCCGGGTCTTCTTGCCGACGCCAGCGATCTCGTCTAGCTGGCTGCGCAAGCGCTCGCCGCGCCCCAGACGCAAGCGCAACGCATTGCTGACTCGATGCGCCTCGTCACGCGCTCTTGCCAGCACGGTCAGAGCAGGCCCTGCCGAGCGCAGCTCGATGGGGTTCTTACGCCCCGGCAAATACACACGGTCGACCAGTTGTTCGCCGAGCACGTTCTGCTTCTCTTTCGCCAGCGCGACCACCGACAACCCGTCGATGCCCAGCTCTGCGAGAGCGGCGAGAGCCTGCGCCAACTGACCCTTGCCCCCGTCGACCACGAGCAGATCGGGAAGCTCCCAGCCGCTCTGCCCAGCCTTGGCTCGACGAAAACGACGCGTCAGTGCCTCGCGCATCGCGCCGTAGTCGTCGCCACCTGCAACGCCGCGGATCCGGAACGAACGGTAGCGCTTGCGGTCCGGCTCACCGTTGTGAAACGCCACCAACGCCGCAACCGTTTCGGTGCCCCCGGTGTGCGAGATGTCGATGCACTCGAAGCGCACAGGCGGCCTGGGCAACGCCAGACGCTCGGCCAGCAAGAGCAGACGCGCCTGCGTGTCCTCCTGTGCACGGGCTTTTTCGCGGAATGCATGCGCAGCGTTTTCCACCGCCATGCGCACCAGCTGCGCCTTGGGCCCGCGCCGAGGAAAGAGCAGCTCTACGCGGTCTTTGCGTTGCTCACAGAGCAACTCCGCGACGCCGCCCTCAGCTTCAATGCTCAGAGGCAAGAGCACCTCGTCCGGCACGAACGAGCCGAGCCTGTAGTATTCGAGCAAGAACGCCGCAACCAGCTCGTCGTCCGGGAGGCGCACGTCGCGCAGGTCGAAGGTCCGCACACCGATCACACGCCCACGCCGGGCCATCAGGACCGCAAGCTCCACCTTGTCGTCCTGGCGGAAATAGCCGAAAGCATCCTGGTCGATGTCGCGCACGGCGGTGACACGCTGTTCTTGTCGCGTCGACTCCACGGCCCGAATCTGGTCACGGTAGCTGGCGGCCGCTTCGTATTTCAGCTCGCGCGCTGCGGCATCCATCGAGTGGCGCAGTTGCTGCACCAGCTCGTCGTGCCGACCTTCCAGGAAGAGCCCGACGTTGCGCACTTGCTCGGCGTAGTCGGAGCGATCGACCTCATACACGCAGGGGCCAAGACAGCGGTTGATCTGATACTGCAGACAGGGTCGCGTGCGGGAATGCAGCTCTAGATCCGTGCAGGTGCGCAGCCGAAAATGCCGGTTCACCAGACGCAGCGTGGAGCGAGCCGCCGTGGCCGAATGGTACGGTCCGAAGTAGCGCGCGCCGTCGTCCTTGGTCCGGCGCACGACTTCCAACCGCGGCCACTCCCCATGGGGGTCGAGCCGGAGCGATAGATACTCTTTGTCATCCCGTAACTTGATGTTGTAGCGAGGCTTGTGCTCCTTGATGAGGCTGATCTCGAGCAACGCCGCTTCCTTTTCGGTCGCGGTGACGAAGGTCTCGATGTCCCCGAGCTCCACCTGCAGTCGCTCGATGA
>JADGRG010000098.1 GCA_017881145.1 Sandaracinaceae bacterium
CGGCGACTGGGATGCAAGTCGGGTGGATCTGCGTGTAGCAAGGGTTCGCGAAGAGCGCACCGCGCCGGTGAGCGCGCCAGCTCGCCATCACGTTGCAGCCCTTGGCGTTGGTGGAGAGGTAGAAGACGTTGCCGTAGCCGCCGGTCGCGAGGATCACGGCGTCGGCCATGTGAACCTCGGTCTTGCCGCTGACCATGTCGCGCGTGACGATGCCGCGCGCCCGACCGT
Organism: Sandaracinaceae bacterium; assembly: GCA_017881145.1. Classification (GTDB taxonomy): domain Bacteria; phylum Myxococcota_A; class Polyangia; order Polyangiales; family JAFGIB01; genus JADGRF01. The sequence continues at coordinate 229 of JADGRG010000098.1, forward strand.
TCACCACGATCAGGTCGAGCATCTCGGAGCGCGGATACATCGTCACCTTGCCGTCGGCGATCTGCTTGGAGAGCGCTTGGTACGCGCCCAGCAGGAGTTGCTGTCCGGTCTGGCCGCGCGCGTAGAAGGTGCGCGAGACCTGAGCACCGCCGAAGGAGCGATTCGCCAAGAGGCCGCTGTATTCGCGTGCGAAGGGCACGCCTTGAGCCGCGCACTGGTCGATGATGTTCACGCTCAGCTCGGCCAAGCGATAGACGTTGCTTTCGCGCGCGCGAAAATCGCCACCCTTCACGGTGTCGTAGAAGAGGCGGTAGATGCTATCGCCGTCGTTCTGGTAGTTCTTGGCGGCGTTGATGCCGCCCTGCGCGGCGATGCTGTGCGCTCGACGCGGGCTGTCTTGATAACAGAAGCACTTGATGTTGTAGCCGAGCTCACCCAGCGTGGCCGAAGCAGCGCCACCGGCGAGCCCGGAACCGACGACGATCAAGTTGTATTTGCGCTTGTTGGCCGGGTTGACCAGCTTCATGTCGAAGCGGTGCTTCGCCCAACGTTGCTCGATAGGCCCAGTAGGACAGTTCGACTTGAGCTCCACGACAATGCTCCCGAGGTCAGCGCACGATGCCGGTCAGCACGGCTAGTGGATAGCTGATATTGCCCAGTGTGACGAAGAGCGCGATGCAGATCGCCAAGCGCTTCAACCGCACGTTGTAAGCCGAGTGGTTGATGCCGAGCGACTGGAACATGCTCCAGACGCCGTGAAAGAGATGGTTGCCGAGACCCAGCATGGCCACGATGTAGAGCCCTGCGACCCACGGAATGCTGAAGCCGTTGACCAAGTTCGAGTAGACGTCGTCGGGGCTGTGCTGGTACGCGCCTGGCGTCACGCCCAAGGTCAGGTGGGCCAGGTGATAGACCAGGAAGGCGAGCAGGATCGGCCCGCTCCACACCATGGTCCGCGCTGCGTAGTTGGTCGCGATGTCGTGCTTGACTCGATAGGCCTGCGGGCGCGCCGCTTTGTTGCGTGCGGCCAGACGCAGCGCGCTCACGATGTGCAAGATCACCGAGCCGACCAGCACCGCGCGGGCGACCCAGATCAAGCCGTGCGAGTTATGCAGGAGGTGGCCGTAGCCATTGATGGCTTCGGGGCCTGCATAGATGAGCGCATTGCCGATGCAGTGCACGACCACGAAGCCCACGAGGATCAAGCCGGTGATCGCCATCACGATCTTCATGCCGACTGAGGTGGCGAGTAGACCGGCCGGCCCAGCAGAAACGGGAGGGGCAGACAACGGTCTCGCCGAAGCGGATGCGGTGGTGTTTGCCATGACGGGTGCTCGAGGTGTTGAGAGCGCTGGCGTCTTACCACATTCGCCCGATACCGCGATCAACTTCGCGTTCACTTCGCATGCCGTATGCGCGGCGCCAATTGACCATGGCAGCGAGCGCTGTCAACGTTTCGCTCTGCGCAAACTTGGACGATTTTTCGGTGCCTTGACGCTCTCCGAACCCGCCCATAGAGTGACCGAGCCGCCGGCCATGGCCGCGAAGGTCGTCGTTTGGAGCCACTCTTTCGCACCATCATCCCACCCTACCGGCTGGGCGAGTTCTTGCTGCGGATCGCTGAGCGACGGCTCGTCGGGCGGCTGGTGCTGACCTCCGATCTGGGCGAGCGCACGATCTACTTCCACACTGGCTTTCCGGTCTTCGCGCACTCCTCGCGGTTTTCGGAGCGCCTCGGCGCGGTGGGCGTGCGCTATGGGATCCTGCGCCGCGAAGCAGTGGCCGACGCACTGGCGTTGGCCCGCGAACAAGGCACGGAGATCGGCCGAGCACTCCTGGAGCTGGAGCACGTCAATGGCTGCCAGCTCTTCCGCCTGCTGGGCGCACAACTCATAGAACAGCTCGCAGCGAGCTGCGCAGCCAGCCCAGCTCGAGCGCGCTTCTACGTTGACCCGGAGGCGCTCGCGAAGACTGCCATCTTGCGCGTGCATCCGATGACCGCCGTATTGGCGACGGTGCGGCACATGCCGCAAGCCGAGCAGGCCAAGATGCTGAGCGCCGTCACAGAGCGAATGGTCGTCGACGCGCCGCTGCCAGAGCTGGCGCGGCAATGGCTGGCAGACCTCGGCTACATCGACGATCCTACCTCGCTGCTCTCCGGTCCTGGCACGACCGTCGGCACGATCCGTTCACGTTTGGTCGCGAAGCTGCGAAGCACCACACAGCAGGACTTCGACCCCAGCGCATCGCCGGTGCCGCTCGATGTGCGCAAGGAAGACTCCGCGCGGCCACCTGCGCGCAGCGTTGCAGACTACATAACACTCGCGCTCCTGCTTTCGGGGACGGTGAAGCTCGCTGACACGAGCGGCAAAGCGTCAGCCGCTCAAGAAGGCCTGCCCAACACGGCTGCGAGCCTACAGGCCACGCTCGATGGCTCGTCGCGCTCACCGCTCTCGCTCGTCCCGGAGAACGCAGAACCGGAGCCCAGCACCACTGTCGACAATGCGATACGCCTCTACCTCGAGGACCGACGCGACGCACGAACGGCCGCACGCACGGCCATCTGGGGACCTTCGGCTGAGATCGCAGACGACCCGGCACTGACGCAGCTGCTGACACTCTATCTGACGCTCAAGCCCGAGCCGAGCGATGCCGCGGTGCTGAACGTCAAGACCAGCGACCCACCGTCGCGCATCGCAAACGCGCATGCAACCTACTGCTCGTTCTTGGACGAGGTCTCTCTGCGCCTGACGACGCCGCATCCACGCGCGCGCATCGCCGAGCTGCGCAAACGCATCGATGACGCACTCTACGCGCTGGCACCGAGCCTGGAGCCACGGAGTGAACGAGCGTCGCAGCCGGCCACTGAAGACGGCACAACTCCGAGCGGCATCGACGGAAGCTCGAACACCAGAGCAGCCGCGCACGAGAGCTCCGACGCAGAGCCTGCAGGCCCGCGGCCGGAGCTCTCTGCCGAGGCACTCTTGCAGAGCGTCGAGGCACGAGTGCGAGAGGGCAGCTGGCAGAAGGTCGTCGACCTGATCGAGCCTGTGGGTCGCGGCCGATCGCTACCACCGACGCTCTCGCTCGCGAGGACCATCGCCCAGCGAGAGCTCACCAAGACGCCGCAATCGCGCTCCTGGCGCCGCGTCGTCGTGGCGTTGCTGATCGGCCTCGCGGCTGGCTATGCGCTCGGACAGCTCGACCTGCTGCCCTTCCACCTGCGCTAGTAACGATACCCGCCGAGCAGCCTGCGGCTCTCGGCGTAGGTCGTCACATACCCGCCGAGCAGCCTGCGGCTCTCGGCGTAACTAACGCACAAGCAGCGGGGTGAGGAAGCGACCTGTGTGCGAGCGTTTGACGCGCGCCACTTGCTCGGGCGTGCCGGCAGCCACCAGCTCGCCGCCCAACGCTCCGCCCTCGGGTCCGAGGTCGATGACGTAGTCGGCGCACTTGATCACGTCCAGGTTGTGCTCGACCACCACCACCGTGTTGCCGCCCTCGACCAAACGCACCAACACATCCATCAACTTGTGGACATCATCGAAGTGTAATCCCGTCGTAGGCTCATCCAGCACGTAGAGCGTCTTGCCCGTCTGCCGCTTGCCGAGCTCGCGCGAGAGCTTCACCCGCTGGGCTTCGCCACCGCTCAAGGTCGGCGCGGATTGGCCGAGCTTGATGTAGCCGAGGCCAACCTCCTCTAGCGTGCGCAGGATACGCACCAGCTCCGGATGATTTGCGAAGAGCGCTGCGCATTCCTCGATGGTCAGGTCGAGCACATCCGCGATGCTCTTGCCTCGATACTCGACCGCCAGAGTCTGGGTGTTGTAGCGACGCCCGCCGCACGTCTCGCAGGACACATACACGTCTGCCAGGAAGTGCATCTCGACGCGCACCATGCCGTCGCCCTGACAAGCCTCGCAGCGCCCACCCTTGATGTTGAAGGAGAAGCGCCCGTTCGAAAAACCGCGCGTGCGTGAGAGCGGGAGCTCGGCGAAGAGCTCGCGAATCGAATCGAAGGCCTTGGTGTAAGTTCCCGGATTGGAGCGTGGCGTGCGACCGATCGGCTTCTGATCGATCGCTATCACCTTGTCGAGCGCTTCGATGCCCTCGATCCGCGTGTGCCGTCCAACACTGCCTGTGGCCGCGTGAAGCTCGCGCGAGAGCGCCGGCAGCAAGATGCCGTTGACCAGGGAGCTCTTGCCGGCACCGCTCACGCCGGTCACAGCAACCAAGCAGCCGAGCGGGATCTCGATGTCGAGGTCGCGAAGGTTGTGCTCGGCGGCGCCCAAGATCCGCAGCTTGCCACGACCCGACCTGCGCGCCTTTGGCAGCTCGATACAGCGCTTTCCGCTCAGGTATTGCCCGGTGATGCTGCCCGGCGCGCGCAAGAGGCCCGCAGGTGTGCCGCTGTACATGACGCGCCCGCCGAGGTGCCCTGCACCGGGGCCGAAATCGACGACGTGATCGGCAGCCTCGATGGTCGCAGCATCGTGCTCGACCACGATCACGCTGTTGCCGAGATCGCGCAGCCTGCGGAGCGTGCCGATGAGCCGGTCGTTGTC
>JADGRG010000099.1 GCA_017881145.1 Sandaracinaceae bacterium
GGCATGGCCGACGTCCGTGCGCTGACGGTCGCGTACCGCGGCGTGGGCGAAATTATTGGCGAGATAGCCGTGACTCGACGCTCCATCCACGAGGACAGTGCCAGCGCCGTGTCTATTGTGGAGCTCGTGCAAGTCCCGGCTGGGCGAGTCTGCCAGCTCCTAGCAGGCAACGCGGAGCTAGCCCGAGGCCTTCTGCAGCTCATGGTCGAGCGTCGGCTCGATGCGGAGCGTCGCATCGAGAGCCTCTTGTCCCGCAGCGTGGAGTCGCGCGTGGCAGAGTTTCTTCTCGACACAGCCCAGCGCTACGGCGTCCCCGAGAGCCGGGGTACTATGATCGGGGTGACCTGCACGCATCAGGAGATCGCAGATTACGTCGGCTCCACGCGAGAAACCGTGACGCTGACGCTCGGCGAGCTGCGCCGCAAGGATCTCGTGGTCTTCGACCAGCGTCGCATCGTGCTGCGTGAAGTCGATGCGCTGACTCGCATGGTGCAGGCCGGATCCTAGGCGAGCGAGCGCGCTCAGAGCAGGTCGTTGTCGGAGCTGAGGCGCTTCTTGAGGCGGCCGAGCAGCGCATCGAAGCCATCCTTGTGGATGATGCGATTGAACTGCGACCGGTAGTTGTCTACCAGGCTCACTCCGTCGGTCGTGACGTCGAAGACCTTCCAGCTGCCGCTGCGTTCCACCAGCGTGTAGTCGACCGCGACTTCCGGTGCACGGCCGTTGGTCTTGGAACGCGCCAGAGTCTGAACCACCACGCCGTTCTGGCCAGGGACCTCGCCTGCATAGCGGATCTTGAAGTCGAGCGTCGATTCGAGGCTCTTCTGGTAGTTCCGCTCCACTAGACGTGAGAGCAGCCCGACGAACTCACTGCGCTGCGCAGGCGAAATCGTTCCCCACTGGTCCTGTAGCGCGCGCTTGCTGAGCTCCTCGTAGTCGAGCAGGTCGTGCAACACGGCCGTCAGGCGCGCATTGCGCGCTTGGAGATCGAGCGGGTTCTTCGCTGGCGCTTTCAGGATGGAGCGGACTAGGTCGTGGCGCTCCTTGAGGAAGGCCTGTGCTCGCGGCTGGGCATGCGCGCTCATCGTCCCCCACGAGAGCGCGCAGAGGCAGGCTAGCGCGGTCGCGAACAATAGGCGGAAAGCGGGGTGGTTCTTCATGTTTGGCTCCAGCGGCTCGACGCGCAGCTGCGCGGTGCGATTCATCGCGGGCTAATATAGCCACGCCCACAGAGGCTCGCAGCCTGGCCCGGAACCAGTGCTCTAAGTTATCGAAATTACGTACGATTAGTGTGCTGCCTAGTCCTCGTCCGGGTCCTCGTCACAGCGCTGGCGGAACGCTGCGTCGGGCAGGAGGCTGGTGCCGACGGCCTGCTCGAGGCCTGAGACCGACGTGTTCAGATCGTACATGGATTGTAAGTGTGCGAAGCGGGCTTTGAAATACGCGGAAACACCCTCGATCAGCTCGCGAACGGTGATCAGCCCGAGCTGGTAGCTCTGCGCGGCCGTCACGAACCAGCGGCGAGCATCCCGGTGCCCGCTCTCCCAGGCCTGCACGCGCTCCGACGCGTCGATGACCGCGGCGTGCTTCTCTGCGATGTTCACGTCGCTGGCTTCTGCAGCCAGCGATCTCTGCTCGTGCACCTCGAGCAGCTTGTGGCGCGCCCGCTCCGTGCGAAAGTAGTTGCCGGCCAAGTCGAGATCCCACTTGGCGACGATCGCAGCCCCAAGCGTGAGCGGCGTGTAGAACGCGTAGGGCGTGCGCCCGGGGACGTATTGGCTCTCGACGCTGAGGCCGAGCGCAAGGTCCGGAAAGAAGCGTGCGCTGGTGGCGTCGAGTTCAGCGTGGCGCGCGGTCTGGGCGGCCTCGAGCAAGCGCAGCATGGGTTGGCTCTTGCGCGCGAGCTCTTGGTATTCGCGGGCCGACTTGGGGACGAAGGGTAGGGGCGTGAGCGGGCAGGCTGGGATCTCTACGTTCGCCAGACCCGTGAGTGCTTTCAACGCCGTGAGCGAGACGCTCTCCAGGTGCTGGACTTCTGCGGAGCGGGCCTTGATCTCGGCCAACGTGGTGGACATGCGATAGCGTTCGGTGGCGTCCGCATCAGGCTCGCGGTTCTTGAGCCGCTCGTCCAGCTGTTCCAACGCTTGCTGCAGCTTCGGCAGACCCTCCGAGATCATCTGCTTGGCATCCAGCGCCAGTGCCAGCCCGAAGTAGGCTCGCCGGACGTTGAAGCGTACCTCAGCGCGCGTCAGCTCGCGGTTCAGCTCGGCTGCCCGCACACCGGCGTGCGCGGCATCGCGGGCGGCGCTGATCTTTCCGAAAGTCCAAAGCGGAAGGGCTCCTTCGATGGAGCCGGTCAGGCCGGGGCCGAAGGCACGATTGAGTTGGTTGTAGGAGTCCGGCGTGTAGCCTGAGACGCCGTTTGCATCAGGGACCCAGGCGAGGCCGCCCCGTGCTCGGAACTGAAAGAAGGGCGAGATCCGCGCCTCGTCGAGCTGCGCAATCGCTGCTGAGACAGCGTGCTCGCCGGCCTTGAGACCATACGAGTGATGCTCTGCGAGCGCTGTCAGCTCCTGCAGATCGAGCGGCCGAACCGAAGCCTCTTGGGCCGTGGCCGCAGGCGCAAGCACCGCCGCGCCCGCGTACAGCGCCAAGAGTAGAAAGAGCTTTGCAGTCCGGGCGCGCCGCACGCGGACGTTCTATCTGAAACGCCGGCTCTCTGAAACACCAGCTATCTGAAACAGCGGTGGTGGGCGATCCTTCAGGGCATCCCGTCGTCGCTGTCCTGGATCGCCGCCAGCAGCTCGGCCTCCGCGCAGACGACGTCGTCGACCGTGGCCAGCCCCTCGCACTTCCAGATGTTGGAGCGATGCTGGAGCACACGCACCGAGATCACGATCTGGTCGCCCGGAGTGATCGGGTGGCGGAACTTGGCGTGGTCGATCCCGGCGAATGCGAAGCGCTGGTAGCTCGGATCCATGGCGTCCGATGCGTAGACCAGCACGCACATGAGCTGCGCCATCGCCTCGAGGCAGAGGACCGCGGGGAAGATGGGCACGTTGGGGAAGTGCCCCTGGAATACCGGCTCGTTGATGCTGACGCATTTCACCGCGCGAGCGGACTTGCGCGGCTCGATGTCGAGCACCCTGTCGATGAGCAGAAAGGGCGCCCTATGCGGAAGGATCCGCAGGATCTTCGTGATGTCGAGATTGGCGCAGCGGTCAGGCCGCAGCGCTCCCGCGTCACTTGCTCTTGAGCTTGGGCTGGGGGACCGTTTCACTTCGACCTTCGCCGGTATTGTAGCGCGCAATCAGCACGTCGGTAAGGTCGTAAGTGGAAGGCGTGTAGATCACACCGGCTTCGTTGCGCTCCAAGATCAGCGTGTAGCCTTCGGCCTGGCCGATGTGTCGCACGATGCGCTGCATGCGCTCCACGATGTCCTTGGTCAGCTCGCCCTCTTTGGAGCCGAGCTCGCGCTGGAACTCCATGTAGGTCTGCTGCAGCTCCGCAAACGCTTTCTGGTACTCCTCGAGCTTCTTGGCCAAGACGTCGCGAGAGAGCACATCGCGCTGCTTCTCGAGGCTGTCCTTCATCGACTTCAGATCGTTCTGCGCCTTGTCGAGCTGCTTCTGGCGCTCCTCGAAGAGCTTCTTGAGGTTGCCCTTGGCCTTGCGGCCGTCCTCGGTGTCGTTCATCGCGCGTTGCATGTCGACGACGGCGATTTTGAGCGCCTGTGCGTGGGCACGCGACGACGACGAGAGCACGGTGGCAATCATCAGCGTGAGGGCAAGGGCGAGCAGGTGAAGAGAGCGGTGAAGAGAGCGGTGAAGAGACGTTTTCATGGCTGGGCCTTCCGTGCGGCTAGCTATCAACTTGGTTGGGCAAGTCAAGCGGGGTGGTCTGACGAGGTCTTTGAGCCGAGGATTCAGCGGGGTATGGCTGGGCCGACCGGGTGCAGCGCGTCAGAATGCGCTGCCGACCGTAAACTGGAAGGCGACCGTGTCCTCGTAGGGACGGCGCGGAGCGAAGGGGAAGCCCCACTCGAAGCGCAGCGGGCCGAGGGGTGAGAACCAGCGGATGCCGAAGCCCCACGAGGTCTTCAGCCCGGTGAAGCCCACGCAGGGGGTGATCAAGCGGTCACCGACCGTCGGCGCGGGGTGACAGAGCGTCTGCTCCAGGTTCCAGGTGTTGCCGCCGTCCTGGAACACCACGCCTTTGATGCCCACCGACTCGATGATCGGGAACTCGATCTCGAAGTTGTAATAGAACTCCATGTTGCCGCCGAAGGTCACGCCGCGGGGCATCACGGTGCTGAAGCTTGGGTCGTTGAAGCTGGTGGGGATGCCCAGGCGCGGGCCGAGGCTCTGGATTGGGAAGCCCCGCACGTCGAGAATGCCGCCAAGGAAGTAGCGCTCGTAGATAGGCACGCCCTGGCCGTCGTTCGAGGTGACCAGGCCCCACTGGGTGTTGAGCTTGGCGACGAAGGGTCCCCAGATCGGCCGGTAGATGCGCAGGTTCAAATCGTTGCGCGTGAAGGAGCTGCTCTTCAGGAAGGGGTGGTTGGCGATCTCGGTGGATGCGCTCGCCAGCACGCCTTTGCTGGGGAAGAGACGGTTGTTGCGGGTGTCCCACGTCAGCGTGAGGCGACCCGCACCCGTCCAGCCGCTGCTGAAGAGGTTGCGCAGGGGCAGGAACGAATAGAGGTTGTAGGCGATGCCGGTGCCCTGGCCGAAGAGGCCGCCGGTGGCCGCTGTGATATTGATGTGCTCGGCGCGAAACGTGGTGTAGAGGCGCAGATGATCCTCGAGCCCAGGGATCGGGATCGGGTGACCGAAGGTCATGCTGCCGCCGGTCGAATCGCGGTTGTAGTCGCGGCGGGCTTGCAGAGACTTGAAGATCTCGGCCGACGCGCTCCAGGTGGTGCCGAAGAGGTAGGGCTCGATGAAACGTAGCTGTGCGAGCTGACGGATGCCCGAGAGCTGCATGTTGAGAGCGAGCGACTGGCCGCGTCCGAAGAGGTTCTCCTGCTGGATCTGGCCGTTGAGCAGGAAGGTCTCCTGCGAGGAGAAGCCGGCTCCGAGCTGGAAGGTGCCGGTTGGTTTCTCGGCGACCTCGAAGTTGATGATGAGCTTGTCGGGCGCTCCGCCATCTTCTTCCGTGACATTCACGGATTGGAAGTAACCCAGCGCCGTCATGCGCTCTTTGGAGCGCTCGACCAGGGTCTGGCTGTAGAGGTCGCCTTCGAAGATCCTGGCTTCGCGGCGCAGCACCGCATCGCGGGTCTTGGTGTTGCCCTTGATATTGATGCGCTGCACGTGCACCAGAGGCCCGCGGCGGATCGAGAGCACGATATCTACCAAGCGCTTGTCGAGGTGCATCGCCGTGTCTGGCGAGACCTCGACCTTGGCGTAGCCGAGATCGCGGTAGTAGCGGGTGATGTCCTGCAGGTTCTTGGCGATGGTCGAGCGGCTGAAGTAGTCGCCGGGGTTGAGCTCGATGCTCTCGCGCAGCTTCTTGCGACCGGCGAGGGGATCGACCTCCTTGTTGCTCTCATCGAGCTCCATCGCGCGCACCCGACCCACGCGGAAGCGCGGGCCTTCCTTGATCGGAATGGTGACGTCGACGTAGCGACGATCGGGTGTGAGCTCGATGCGAGGATCACCCAGCTCCACGGTCAGGTAGCCGTGGTCGTAATAGAGCGCATGCAGCCGATTGAGATCTTCGTCGAACGTTTCGCGCTTGTAGCGGTTGCTCGACGAGACGAACGACAGGACGTTGGTCTCGCCCGTCTGCATCACGGCATGCAGCTCTTGGTCTTTGAGGTCCCGGTTGCCTACGTAGCGGATGCGCCGAACGCTGACCTGCTCGCCCTCGCTGATGACGAAGCGCACTTGCACTTCGTTGTTCGGTTTCTCCGCCAGCTCGTAGCGAACTTCGGCCAGGAAGTAGCCTTTTTCCGCGTAGAAGTCGCGGATCTTGCCGACTTGGACCTTGACCTCGGGCACCGAGAGAATGCCGCCCGGCTTGAGCGTGACCTTCTCTTGGATGTCGCTCTGGCTGAGCTCGTCGTTGCCGACGAACACGACCTCACCCACCGCGGGCCGCTCCGCGACCACGAAGGTCAGCGCGATCTCGCCTTTGCCCTTTTCTTCGCCTTCGACGCGGACATCGCGGAAGTAGCCGAGGTCCCAGAGCGCGTGGGCGTCGCGCGTGACTTCGCCGTCGGTGCAGGGCAAGCCTTCCTTGAGCTTGAGCGTGGCGCGGATGTCGTCGGCCGAGACCCGTCCTTGACCTTTGATCTCGACGCTGGCGATGCGCCGGCCTTGGCAGACGGTCTCCGGTACGGTCGGACCGGTCGGGGCCGGTTGGGCAGCAGCGTGGGGCTCGCCTCCGGCTTCAGCACTCGCGGGTGACGCCACGGCTGCATCGCTGCCGCTGGTCTGCGCGGCCTGGGCAGCTGGCGCGCCGCCATCGGTCTGCGGGCCGGGCGTGTTCGCTTGGGCGTGTGCGAGCTGCGGCGCGACGCAGAGCGCCACGGCCACGCAGAGCGCGGCAAAGCTGAGCGCGGAGCGGACCACGCGCCTGCGCGGAAGCTCGCTGCATCCGAGAGGCGAGCGCTTGCGGTCTGAAGTGGGCTCTCTCGGGGCCATGTCTTGCGTTCTGCAGTCAGCGCATCGGTCTCGCTGGGACCGCTTCGGGGCACTCTTCATAGCGCCCCTTCGGTGCAGCTCCTAGCGTTTCGTCGCTGCCGGTGCGCAGCCGGAAAAAGCCCTGCGCCCTATAACTTTGGCCACTGCCAGGGTCAAGCGCCCCGGTCCGACCGCAGATCGCTCTCGATGTGGCCGTCACGCATGCGCACCACGCGCGGCATCTTGTGGGCGAGGTCCTGACTGTGGGTCACCACCAGGAACGTGGTTCCCAGGGACTGATTGAGGCGGAAGAGCAGCTCGTGCATGGCTGTGCCGGTGTGCGTATCCAAGTTGCCGGTGGGCTCATCGGCCAGCACCAGCTTCGGCTGCATGATCAGGGCACGTGCCAGCGCAACTCGCTGTTGCTCGCCGCCCGAGAGCTCGCCGGGACGATGCGTCAGTCGTTCACGCAAGCCGACTTCCTCGAGCAGATGCCGGGCCCGGTCTTCGATGTCACGCAGGCGCTCGCCGCGGATGCGCC
>JADGRG010000100.1 GCA_017881145.1 Sandaracinaceae bacterium
ATCAAGGACGTGCCCACCAGCAGCTTGACGGCCGAAGCCACCTGAATGGCCGCCAGCTCCACGCCGCTATGGTCGAGCACCATGACCTCGTGGATCATCGTCAGCTCGAGGTGAGTCGTAGGGTCGTCGACGGGCATGCGCGCCACCTCGACTTGCACCACGATCAACAGGGCAACGAGCGCAGCGCCCCACGCCAGCAGCGACGCACCGTCGTGAGGGTGCAGCGCGAACGCAACGTGCAAGCTGTGGCTGCGCGTGAACGCACACAGCGCGCCAGCCACCAAGAACACCGCCGGCTCGAGCAGCGTCGCGAAGGTGGCTTCGCGAGCGGCACCCATGCCTTCGAATGCGCTGCCGGTGTCGAGCGCGGCGAGCAAGAGGGCCATGCGTCCGAGGCCCCACAGGTATGCGAGCCACACGAAGTCGAACGAGAACGACAAGAGCGGCTGCACACCCGCCAGCGGTGAAATCAGCGCCGAAGCGAGCGAGCTCACGAGCAAGACCAGCGGCGCAACACGGAACACCGGGGTGGTCGTGTTGCTGTAAACCGACGCTTTGCGCAGCAAGCGCAGCATGTCGTACGCGGGCTGGAAGATGGGCGGACCCTTGCGACCGGACCACAGCGACTTCACGCGGTTGATGACGCCGGTGAGCACGAACGGCAGCACGATGAGCACGACCAAGTTCACGACTACGGCGAAGCTCATTGCGCGGCGCTCTCCACCAGCAACACGCCGATCAGCAAGAGCACGGCGAAGCCCGCCGCGAAGGTGAAGCGTGGTTGCTCCGAGATCCGTTCGGATGCCTGCACCACCAGCTCTTCACCGCGGCCGAGCACCTCGAAGATGCGGCGCTCTACGGCGTCCACGTGATGGCTCGCAAGCTGGCCGGAGTGTTGCGGGAAGAGCTCGGTCGGCAACCGTTCACGGCGCAGCACCGGAAGCAGCGGCTCGAAGAGACGCGCGAAGTGCGCAGAGAACGAACCACCCGTGTACTGCATGCGCGGCGATGCGGCGGTGTAACCACAACCCCAGGTCACGCTGCGACGCGCATGCCGGCCGCGCACGAAACCGAACACGCCAGCGCCCAAGAGTGCCAATGCAAGCGCGCGGTTGGCCCACAAGATCGTAGCAAGTGGCGCCAGCGCGGCGTCGGCGCTGGGCCCGATCGGCAATAGACGCAACGCAGGCCGCACGAGCAGCATGCCGAGCTCGGGAACCACACCGAGGACCACGACGGCCAGCGCGTGCAGCAACATCGGGCCGAGCATCCAGGCCGGGGCCTCTTCACCCACGTGCATGTTGGGCTCGCGCGCGCTTCCAAGAAACGCCACGCCGAAGGCACGCGCCATCGACAGCGCGCTAACCGCACCGACGAACGCCAGCGCCGCCGCGGTCGCGATGAGCACGAGGTTGTCGTGGCTCGAAGGCGCCGCGCTGCCGAGCAAGCCTGAGTAGATCAGCAACTCGCTGACGAAGCCGTTGAGCGGCGGCAGTGCGCAGATGGAAAGCGCGCCGACCAAGAACAGCGCGGCTGTGTACGGCAAACGCTTGGCGAGGCCACCCAGGCGTTCCAGATCCACCGTGTGCGTCGCCCGGTACACGCAACCGGCGCCGTAGAAGAGCAGGCACTTGAAGAAGGCGTGGTTGAGAATGTGCAAGAGCCCACCGGCGAAACCGCAGAGCACGAGCGACGGTACATCCCAAGTCCAACCCAACAAACCAACACCGAAACCGATGGCGACGATGCCCACGTTCTCGGTCGACGAGTAGCCGAGCAAGCGCTTGAGATCGCGCTGCGTCGCTGTCGACAGCACGCCGAAGAAAGCCGACAGCGCGCCGAAGCCGAGCACTGACCAGCCCATCCATTCTTCCGGCCGGCCCATCAGCAGCACGAAACGCAGAAAGCCGAAGAGACCTGCCTTGTGAATCACGCCGGACATCAGCGCCGATACGTGCGCGGGCGCCGCGGAGTGAGCGCGCGGCAACCAGGTGTGAAACGGAAAGAACGCTGACTTCAGCGCGAACGAAACGCCGAGCAGGACGAAGATCGTCGCGCGCAGCGAGCTCGGGTGCGAGAGCAGCTCGCCAAACGAGTGAAAGTCCATCGAGCCGGTGCGGCTGTGCAGCAGCATGAACGCCGCCACCAACACGAACAGCCCGACATGCGTCGACACTAGGTAGTTGAAGCCGGCGAAACGGATCTTCTGGCTCCGGTAGTCCCAGATGACGAGCAGCCACGCTGCAACCGCTGCGATCTCCCAGCCGAGCAGGAACACGAGCGCGTTCTGCACGGTGTAGATCAGCACGAAGGCGACCGAAGTCAGGTTGAGCAGCGCAAAGTGCGGCCCGCCGTGGCGGCCACGCGCGAAGTAAGGCTTCAGATAGCCAGCGGCGTACGCCGTACCGAGCAGCGTCATGGGCAGCGACCACGACAGGAAGAACGCGCTGAGCCCATCGACACGAAACACCACACGCTCGATCGGCGGTGGCCACGGCCAGGCCTGCTCGTAGGCCGGCGCGCCACGCAAAAGCGGAAGGATGCTCTTGAGCGTCAGGGCACTCGCCAGCGCTTGTGTGGACAGCGCGACCCAGGCGCTCGCGCGGTTGGAGCGCAACGCCACACACAGCCCAGCACCCGCGAGCAACACGAGCAGGCTCATGAGCAGCAAGGCGGGCACTACGCTTGCTCCGAACGCGCATACGCACGGATGGTGTCCAGAATGGTCCAGCCAAAGGCTGGCTTCGGCAGCACGATCGGCAGCCGCGAATCACCGTCGGGTTCGAGTGCAGACTGGAAACGCTGCGGCGCGCCCGTGACGACCACGATCGGCAACGCGGGGTGCGCGCTGCGCAGCGCGCAGATGCATGTCACCACCTCGCCGTGCGCGAGCTCGTCCGGGAAGATCACGAGCGCCGAACTCGCAGCCGTAACCAAGTCGGCGTCGCGCAGATCGCGCCGACCATGGGAACTCACGCCCGCGCCGCTGAGGTAGCTACGCAGGCTTTCGATCGTCTCCGGGTTGTCCGCGACGACGGTGACCTCAAGCGGTCGCACTACGGGTCGTTCCATCCTGGCGACCGCCAGAGCCAGTTGCGGTCCAAGTCGGGAAACGCGCGCAGTATCGCTGTTCAGCGGCCCACTCTCGCCGTTCGACTACGCTTTGACCACGAAACGTCAACTTGTCGCTGGACTTGTCCTAAACCATAGAGGTTCCGACTGCATCGTGAGCGCATTCGAGTGAATCATGCGACGTCTACGACGCTTCGACCGTTGCGCCTCGCCGGCGACGAGTGCCTCAAACGCATCGCGCGTGTGCTCGGCCTAGCGGTCGCGCGCCCACGGGACTTGGTGGCGCGTTTTGGCGGTGAGGAGTTCGTGCTGGTGCTGCCGGAGACGGATACCGCGGCAGCCTGCATCGTCGCGGACCGCTGCCGCACCTAGGTGCTCGGCGAGATGATCCCGCACGTGGGTTCGCGCGTTGGCCCCTACCTCAGCATTAGCCAAGGCG
>JADGRG010000101.1 GCA_017881145.1 Sandaracinaceae bacterium
CCGGGCGAGCTCAGCTTGACCGCGAGCGCGATGGCCAACATCGGGATCGCGATCAGCGCCATGATCAGCGAGCCAAGCACCAGGTCTTCGATGCGCTTGGTGACTCCGTCGATGCCGTGGAACGGATCCTCGACTACGCTCATCACGGGCACGTTGCCGACCTGGCCCCATTGCGCGCGCAAGAGGTCGAAGCCGCCGAAGTCATAGGCGAGATAGACGGAAGCTGTGGTGTCTTGCAGACGTCGGATGATGGCGTTGATGCGTGGCTCGGCACGCAGCGGCAACGCAATGTAGACGGCGTCCACTCGCCCAGCCTTGGTCTCGGCCACCAAGAGGTCGAGATCGCCTTTGACCTCTCCGGCACTCGGGTCCATCGGGTGCAAACGCGAGACGTGACGGGCGTCGTAGAAGCCCACCATCCGCATGCCCATCCAGGGCGAGCGAGCGATGTTCCGCGCCAGCTCCTCACCCAGCGACGAGGCTCCCGCGATTGCCACGGTGCGCGAGTTGTGGCCGCGCACGCGCATCTCTTGCAGAAAGAGTCGCGCCACCACACGCCAGAGCGACACCAGTGCAGGCGCCAGCGCAAACCACAAGAGGATCACGACGCGCGAGTAGTCCTCGGACGTCTTGGTGATGAACGCCAGCAAGAGCAAGATCGGTACCGACAATCCCCAGCACAGCCACACGCGGCTAAACTCGAGCTTGATCGGCTCAGCGTGCCAGGGCCGGTGCAGGCCCTGCGCCTGGCCGACGAGATAGAAGACCACGATCGCCACCGCAGCCGCCGTGCTGTGCCTACCTTCCCAAGGTTGGCTGTAACCCGTGCGGGCCGCCCACAACGCGAAGGCGATGCAAAATGCGTCGGTGGTGCGTGCAAGGAAGTCGAGCTTGGCCTCGTGGGGCCGAATCGCGCCCCGCACGCTGTTGACTGGCTTGAAGCTGGATGGATCCATCGGAAGTTGCAGGTCAGCCACGGTTGAAGGCGGGAGACGCGTCCACTTGGCACAACTCGGTAAGCACGTTCCGTGCCACGCAAGAGAATCGCGTATTGCCCGGCTTTTCGGGGAAAAGCACGCGGTCGCAGCCGGTCCGGCATGGCTGGCTGTGCGAATAATTGCACGGTTTGTGCAAGAACCAACTCCAACGATAGTTCCCGTTCATCTCGAACCCCGCAATCCCGGCCAATTCTCGGAGGCTGACCAGGATGGGCTGTACGTCTTGTCAGTCAAGATGATTCTCGCGGACAACATGGCCAAACGACGGGCGCTGGGATCAAGTTGCGCAAGCGTGCTGACACAGGCTTCCCGCACTCCAAGAACGTGCTATAGGCGCACCCGCCTGCTCGGCCCCAACTGGATGGTCGAAAACCATCTTTGCCTGTGCGGCCGCTGCCCCAAGGAGTGATCTCTCATGAGCGCACGCATTCATCCCAACGCCGCCCTCTTCGCCGGCGAAAAGACCTTCCCCATCATCAACACCTGCGAGCACTTTGCTGGCAGCGAGAAGCTGATCGAAAAAGCCATGGACTTGCAGCACAAGCTGGAAGGCATCTTCGACATAACGATGGACTGCGAGGACGGCGCCAAGACCGGGCAAGAGAAGCAGCACGCCGAAATGGTCGTCGCGATGGCGCGCTCCGCCAAGAACCTGCACAAGAAGGCAGGCGTCCGGATCCACGACTACAGCAATGCGTGGTGGAAGCAGGACGTCGACATCTTGGTGCCGGCCGCAGGCGAGCAGCTTGCTTACATCACGCTGCCCAAGCCGACGCGTGCGGTGCAAGTGCAAGAGCAGATCGCCTACATCCAGGAAGCCTGCAAGAAGGCCAACATCCAGCGCGAGATCCCCATCCACGTTTTGGTCGAAACGCACGGTGCGCTGCGTGATGCCTACGACATCGCCGCGCTGCCATGGGTGCAGGTGCTCGACTTCGGTCTGATGGATTTCGTCTCTGGCTTCCACGGCGCGGTGGGCTCGGAGTGCATGCGCTCGCCCGGCCAGTTCGAACACAAGGCGATCGCCTACGCGAAGGCCCGCATGGTGTCGGCAGCGATGTGCCACGGCGTCGTGCCGGCACACAACGTGACGCTCGACCTCAAGAACCAGTACCAGACCTACCAAGACGCAGCCCGCGCGCGCAACGATTTCGGCTTCCTGCGCATGTGGTCGATCTACCCGATGCAGATCCAGCCCATCGTCGATGCCATGAAGCCCAAGCACGACGAAGCGGAGCAGGCGGTCAACATCTTGCTCAGCGCTCAGGATGCGAACTGGGGTCCGATCCAGTACGACGGCGAGCTGCACGATCGCGCGACCTATCGCTACTTCTGGGAGCTGGTGCAGAAGGCCAAAGTCACCGGCGTGGCGCTGCCCGAAGCAGCGATTCAGCGCTGGTTCGCCTGATGGCGAAAGAACGCAGGTGCTGGCTCATGAAGAGTGAGCCGCACGTGTTTTCGATCGACGATCTGAAACGCCTGGGACGCTCTGCTTGGGATGGGGTGCGCAACTACCAAGCGCGCAACTTCATGCAGGAGATGCGCGTCTCAGATCGGGTGCTCTTCTATCATTCGAGCACCGATCCGAAAGGCGTGGTCGGGCTCGCCCGAGTGGTGACGGAAGCCTACCCGGACCCCACCCAGTTCGATCCGAAGAGCGACCACTTCGACAAAGCCAGCCGACGCGAGACGCCGCGCTGGTCTGTCGTGGACGTCGAGTTCGTCGAGAAATTCGTGGCGGCTGTCACGCTCGACGAGATGAAGCACGACCCAGGCCTCTCGGGGATGCTCGTGACCCGCAAAGGCATGCGGCTCTCGGTGCAACCGGTGGAGGCAGCGCACGCCAAGCACATTCTGAAACGCGCCGGGGCTAAGGCGCGCTGGGGATGACGACGAGAGCGGGGAGCGACCCCGACTCGGACCGAGAGCCGCACAATCCCCGAACGTGATCGCTGAATTGGCGCTGGTAGGTGCTAGAATCTCGCTGCGTGAGCGACGGGAACAAAGACGAAGAAGTGCCTACGGCAGGCGCGGGCAGCGCAGAAGGGGAGCACGCCGAAGCCGCTCCACCCAAGCGCACACCACAGAAGACGCTGGTCGGAGTCGCGGGCCCGAAACCGCCCCCACCGGCCTCAGTCGCGGAGAAGCTTCCGCCGGCCCCGGCAGGCGTGACGGCTACGTTCGCGAAACCGCCAGCGGTGCCACCCGTCCCGATCCCGACGCCACCACCTCCAGCAGCGCTCAAGCCGCCGCAACCCAAGCCGCCGCAACCCAAGCCTCTACCGAACCCAAGCACAGCGGCCAAGCTGCCGCCGCTGGCTGCAGCTCTGGGCGAGCAGCTCGCACCGGCGATGACCCCTGCCGCAACATCTGCCGAGGTACGACGCAGGGCGTTGCAGGAGATCGACGCCCCCACATTCGACACGGGCACTCGAGGCAAGCCGACGACCGGCAGCTTCTCGCTCTTCGATCTCGATGCGCCGAGCCCGCGCGCCGCGAGCCCCGGACAGCCAGCACCAGCACAGCCGGTCCCGCCATCAGCACCACAGGCGCCGCACCACCAGGCCATCGCCCCCACCTTCGATCCCGTCGCGCAGCTCTTCGAACATCCTAGTCTGGCGCAAGTCGAAGATGCGTTAGAGCCACGCGATGACGCGCCAGTCGCGGACGACGCCAGAGTGGCTTCCGCCGAGGTCGCGAGCTTCGATGCCTACGCGCCCACACGCGCCGAGACCGAGCCGTTCGACGAAGGCGATTCCTCCATCGATGCGCTGGCCGAGATGGATGCCGTGCCAAGCCCACACCAGGTTGGCGCTGAGAGCGCACAAGGCGATCCGGTAGCTGCGCCGCAACCGACGTCCGCCCCAATCGCTGAGCCGACAAGCGCCGGCCTGAGCGAAAGCGTTGCCGCGGCGATAGCAGCCTCCGAGTCGTTCGACGCAACGCTGGATCTGCCAAAGCTTGGCGATTCAATCGAGGAACGGCGCGCGCGTCTGGCAAGCCGTATGAAGGCCGCGCGCACGACGTTCAAGGCACTCGGCTACCTCGACATCAGCGACGACGAGCGCAAGGAGGTGTTCGGCAGCTTCGCCGAATACGACGCGAAGTTGAAGAACCCTGCGTCCCGTAGCCAAGGCGACACGCCCGAGAAGAAGGACAGCGACGCGCCCGAGAAGAAGGACAGCGACGCGCTGCATCGCTCGCTCTCGAAGGGCGCAGTGGATGAGCTGGAGCGCGTGGCGGCACGCGTCGAGGATCGGCTGCTTGCCCTCGATGAATATGTGTCACCGGACATCTTCCGCGCCCGCATCCGCAAGGACAAGCATCCTGCCAAGCTGCTCTTGCGCTACGCGCGAGTGCTCGGCTCGCGACGCTTCAATGTCGGCTATCGGCGCGACCGCTTCGAGTTCCTCGTCACCGAGCTGCTGAGCATCCAGGCGCCCGATGGAACATGGACTCTCATGCCTCGCGACGACGCGCGGCGTGTGCTGCACTACATTCTCGCGGGTTTGCCGCAGGGTGGTGGACAAGCAGGCGACCGCGATGCGGCGTGCGCGTACCTGCGTGAGTCACTCGTACGTCTTGCCGCCATCAGCAGCTACGAGGACTTCTTCGAGAGTGGCTACTTCCTCGACGTGCATGGCTACAAAGTCTCGATGCGCGAGCTCACGACGCAGCCGGAGTTCCTCTATCTCTCAGCGGCCGTGAACGTGGAGGTCCACAACCGCATCGAGCGGTGGATCGCCAACATCGAGGGCTTGGAGAAGGCCAACCAACTGACGCAGACAGGGCCACCTCGCGAATTCCTCTATGGGCAGCTCTACGCTCAAGAGGAGTCGGTGCAGGCGGTGTTCGGAGGCTTCCGAAAGGCGAAGGAGCGCCAGCTCCTGCCAGGAGCTCAACGCACACAGCCTGTCGTCAAGGAGGGCGCCGCCAAGGCAAAGCCGAAGGCGGCACAGCAGAAACCCTCTCGCACCAGCGACCTCGCTGAGCTCCTGAAGGACCAGGTCACGAAGATGGTGCTCGCGGCAGTCGTCGTGCTGGTGTCACTCGGCGTCGTGCTCTACGAGACCGACACCGTGACGATCGCGGAGCACTCTGCGGTCGCCTTGAGCGCTGAAAAGGTACGCGATATCTCGCCGCTGCTCGCGAACGGCGTCGTGTACGACAAGAAGCGGGTCGAGGGCGACATCCGCAGAGCCCCGTGGTACGCGCTAGAAGCACGCCAGCGGCGGGATACTGCCGATCAGATCAACCAGAAGCTGAAGAAGATGGGTCTGCCGACGGCCTCCATCATGGATGGAAGAACAGCGGCCATCAAGATCGAGACTGGTCTCGTCGTGTTCGTCGACGTGACCACAACGCGCTAGCGACCAGACTATTCGAGCTCATTGACGATGTAGAAGCCACGGGCGTGATAGAGCGTGTTGTTGCCGTCCGACCCGACCGCCAGCTCGAAGGTACTCTTGGTGGTGTCTTCATCGAGGTCACCGAAGGCAGAGAGGGTGTAAAGAACCTCGCCCGGATTGTGTCCGCAGCCTCCACTGCCACCTACGGTTTGCAGCTTGTACGAGTAGTAGACGTAGTCGGCCACCATGAACCCTATCGCTGCCAAGCTCGCGTCGTTGGTGCCTAGGGTGTCGCCCGTAGTGGAGAACACCTGCTTCTTCTTCAAGGGAAGCGGCGGAATGGGGCCCCCGTCGCTGACCGTGCAGTAGCCTGAGACCATGGTAGTGGTGCCCTGCTGGGCGCGCTCGCCTGAATAGTAGGCCGACGCACTCTTGAACATGACACTGAGATTGTTCACCGATTCGGCTGCCTTGGCGCGACGCACAAGCATCGTGAAGGCCGGAATGGCGACGGCCGCCAAGATCCCCAGGATCGCCACCACGATCATCAACTCCATCAGCGTGAAGCCACTCGTCCCAACTTGGCGCCTACTCATGGGTCGTCCTTTCCGGTGCGCGTCGTCCGAATGCGGACTGTGCCCAGTTCTGGCCAGTGTCAGCACCGATTCCGCAGGTTCCATCGACGAATATTGACACTCGATATCCACGCAGAGTGACATTTCGTGTCTATCACAAGGACCACCATGCGAACAGTTCTGTGGTTCGCATACATCAGCCTTGACTAGCGTACAATGGTACTACAGTAGTGATTTGTACTGCACGCGCAGCATCAACGCTGAGTACGGTGCGGACCAGCCCATGGAACTTCCAGCTTGTGCGGACACTGCGCCCGCTGGACTCGCAACCGGGCCTGCTACGCTGGCGACTCGCACGCTCGTCTTTCGAGCGTGCGCGAGGTATGCAGGCATTCGAGTGGATGTGAAGGGAGCCAGCCATGAGAGCTTCGTTAGTCTTGACTGTGATTGGGCCTGACCGACCAGGCCTCGTGGAAACGCTCGCGGCGACCGTGGCTGAGCACGGCGGCAACTGGGAGCAAAGCCGCATGGCACGGCTCGGTGGGCAGTTCGCTGGTATCGTCAAGGTCGGCGCCGAGAGCCACCACGTGGACACGTTGCGTAAAGCGCTCGAGGCCCTCTCGAGCATCGGCCTGCGCGTCGTGAGCGAGGCCAGCAGCGGAGAAGACGCCCCGCCGTCGCGTGCGTTTCACCTCGAAGTGGTCGGCAACGACCGTGAAGGCATCGTTCGTGACGTGGCACGCGCGCTGGCGAGCCGCGGCGTCAATGTCGAAGAGCTGGATACCAGCTGTGAGAGCGCACCCATCGCCGGCGGATTGCTATTTCACGCCAACGCCATCTTGCACGTTCCCGACGGCGTCGACGTAGAACGCTTGCAGCGAGCGCTGGAGGCTATCGCCGACGACCTGATGGTGGACGTGGCGCTGGTTCCTGCCGAGCAGCGCCGAGATCGCTGAAGGAAGGACGCGCCGGTTCGACCGCGGCAGGTCCGACAGCGTCACGCGCAGCAACGCGCGTCAACCGTATAGCGAGAGCAGCCGACCCTCGTAGCGCTTGAGCGCCGCCTGGCGTTTCAGCTTGAAGGTCGCCGTGAGCATGCCGTTTTCGCGCGTACAGGGCTCCATTTCGAGCCAGAAATTCCGCACCAGTTCGAAGGTTCGAAAATCGCGACTGCACTTGAGGATCTCCTCCTCGAAGAGCCGGCGCGTGCGACGATCCGCTAGAACCTCCTGAGGCGGGCGACCGTCACCTCCGAAGTAGGCCTGCAGAGCGGGAACGTCAGCGACGATCAACGCAACGTTGTAGGCCTGACCTGCGCCGTAGACCATGCAGTTCGAGATGAAGGGGCTCAGCTTGAGCTGCTCTTCGAGCGGCACCGGTGCGACATAGCGGCCGCTGTTGAGCTTGTAGAGGTCCTTGAGGCGGCCGGTGATGTGCAGGTAGCCATCGTCGTCGATCCTGCCGATGTCACCGGTGCGCAGGCCCCCGTCGGCAGTCAGCACGGCCGCAGTATCCTCCGGCCGGTTATGGTAGCCGGCCATCACACCCGGACCGTAGATGACGATCTCGCCGTCGCGCGGGTCATCGCCGGCGAGACTCTTGTCGATGCGGATGCTCGTCCCCAAGAGCGGTTTTCCGACCGAGCCAAAGCGCGCGGCGCCGAGCGGATTGGTTGTGGTCGAGCCGCTCGACTCGGTGAGTCCATAGCCCTCAAGCACCGTGACGCCGAGACTGTCCAGGAACTCTGCGACCTCGGCGGGCAGCGGCGCAGCCCCGGACAACGCCAAGCGTAACCGGCCACCCAACCTGGCCTTGAGCTTGCTGATCACGACTCGCTCGGCGAGATTCATCAGCATCTTCTCGGACAGGCGCAGCCGTTCACCGCGCTTCTGCTTGGCGCGCAGACGCAGGCCCTGATCGAACATGTTGCGGCTGACATCCGGCTCTTTGGCGAGATCGCGTTGGATGTCGTGATAGATCTGCTGCCAGATGCGCGGCACCGCATAGAGCATGGTGGGTCGCACGCGCGGCATCTCTTCGAAGAGTTGATCGGCGTTCTTGCAGATGGCGACGCTCGCGCCCACGGCGAATGCCAGGTTCAACTCGACGCAGCCACCGAACACGTGCGCCCAGGGCAGAAAGGCCATGTTCCGCGGATCGGGCCCGTAATCGCGCATCTCCGACAGCGCCGAGGCGTTGCTCGCGAGGTTCGCGTGGGTCAGCCGCACACCCTTGGGCTCGCCAGTGGTGCCCGAGGTGTAGATGATGGTCGCCACGTCGCTCGGACTCGGCGTGCGCGCCGTGATGGCCCGCTCGGCGCCTTGCGCGCACAATGCGGAGAACGAGCTCGGGTCTTCCGGCGCACCTTCCATCACAACGACGTGTTGTAGGTCGAGCAGGTCCTCGCGCAGCGAGCCCACCCGCGCCGCCACCGCCGAAGTCGCGACGAAGCAAACCTTGGCGCCGGAGTCGGAGAGGATGTACTTGAGCTCGGCGTCGTGCTGCGCCTCGAACATCGGCACGTAGATGGCGCGGCGCTGGAAAGTCGCGTGCGCAGCGATCACCCACTCCAGCCGGTTATCGGCGATGACCGCGACGCGGTCCCCACGGCCAACACCCAGGAGCGAGAGCCCCGCTCGACAGCGCGCCACCAACTCCGAAAGCTCAGCGTAGGTAGTCCACGCCCATTCCTTGCCTCGCAGCACGCCGAAGGCACGACGATCCGCGTAGGTCTCGACGGCATACTGGAAAAGCTCGCCGAGGTTGCTGAAACGGGGCGTGTAAACAGTGGAGTCCAAGAGCACGATCTCGCAAAAGTCGGGGCTCGCTTCGCGCCACCGCGCTGCTCCCAAGCAGGGCGGTCGGGCTCGTGATCTATTGAGCCAGAGGTTCTCTGCCCAAGGTCAAGAAGACCCAGACACGCACAAGAACCCTCGTTCGTTCCAAAGGCAATGACACCGGCCAATGCCGAGCCAAGAACCACACCGCTACCTCTGAGTCCCCATGGACACAAGCCCAGCTTGTTGCCCGCAAGCCGACGAGGATAGGACTAACGTCTCCAAATGGAAGCAGATTGTGGCCCGGTTTAGCGGCAGCGGCCAGTCTTTGCGGAGCTCTGCGCTGATGGACTGGCGGAATACTTGGCAATTCTCCGAGCGACCTGGGGAGAAACCGGTTTCCGGCGCGCGACGACGCGCGATGACATGACCCTGCGCTGCGATCTCCCCGAACCGACCCCGCCTAGCGCTTGGTCTGCTTGTCGTCTGCCGTGCGCATGGACAGGAGTCGAACCTCTCGCGCCGCGTCGATGTTGGCTGGCTCGACGGAGACCGTACGCTTGAAGTAGTGCAGAGCTTCGCGCTCTTTGCCCATGCGCTTGTAGGAGAGCGCTTTTGCATAAAGTGCACGCGGCTCATCTTCGTCGATGCGCAAGGCTTGGTTGACCGCGTCGATCACGTCCTGTAGCGCGGCGGTGTCGGCGCTGCGCATGAGACGCACCAGCGCAAACATGCCCCAATACTTGGCAGACTTGGGATCGTCGTCGCAGAGCGCTTTGATGAGGGGCATGGCTTCTGGGTAGGCCTGCCTCTGGAAGAGCTGTTCCACGCGACGAAAGCGCCCGGCAGCATCCAGGGCTTCGACGGGTGCCATGGTCGGTCTGGGGGTGTTGCGCCGCGGGTCGACCGTCGGGGTTCGTAGCGATGCAGCGGCCGCGCGCGACGCGATGGTTTGCCACGCGCTTGCTCCGGGATGAGGCAGCGGTCTGGATGGCTGAGAGCCTCGTTGTGGCAGCGGTGCTTGCGTCGCCTGCGCTCGCTGTGGCAGAGGTGTCCGCGCCACCTGCGCTC
>JADGRG010000102.1 GCA_017881145.1 Sandaracinaceae bacterium
ACGTCGACTTCTACAGCGGCATCATCTATCGCGCGATGGGCATCCCGACCGAGATGTTCACGGTCATGTTCACGCTCGGGCGTCTGCCTGGCTGGATTGCTCACTGGATGGAGCAGCGCCGCGACAAGGAATCGCGCATCCATCGCCCGCGCCAGATCTACACGGGCGAGACGATTCGCGAGTTCGAAGACCGAGGCACGAAGCAGCTGCCCACCGGCCGCTGAACCAAGCGCTGAGAGCTGTCCAGAAATGGCTCATAGCGGCTTACGTCCTCGAAAAAATCCTCGAAATACACGAGTATTCCTGCGGTTTTTTCTGCGGGCGCGCTCGCTCTGCGCCGATTTCTGGACAGCTCTTGAGAGCTGGTTCCGGCTGACACGCTGCGCCCGCGCGTTTGTGCGTCGGCGCAGCGTGTTTACGCATGTTGACGCGACCTCTGCATCTGCGGTGGTCGCGTCGCTGGCCTATCGGCGGGCCGTTTGATGACAAGGGTGTAGTCGTCCCGCCCCAGTACCGGCGCTAGCGAGCCTGCGCGGAGAGCTCGGCTTCGGCCTGCAGCCAGTCAGAGAGCTCGTCGCCAGGCTGGCCACTGCGGCCCAGGTAAAGCTCGAATGCACGCGCCGCGATCGTCTCGTGCGTAGGTGCCTGCACCGCCGGAACTAGAAACACATTCGTTCGCTGCTTGCGCGCAGGGGATGAAGTCGTCGGGGGTGGTGGTGTGCGCTTTGCCATGGCAGTCCTCCTTGAAGAGCTCGCTTGGTCGCTATCAGAACCGCGCCCAGTATGCCAAAATTCCGCGACGAACGGGCACCCCACCCCAATCACCCTGGTGCTTCGGGGAAGCAGGGTGCCGTCTCCGGGAAGCGGGTGCGCAGCTTGGTGCCGACGGGAACCCGCGCGCCGATCTTGCGCAGGGTTGCTTAGTGACCGATGGAGGCTGCCGCAAACGGCACGCGCTCGAACCAGTCGAAGAGCATCGAAATGGGCTGATCGAGCTCGGCGAGAATCTGAGCTTCGATCACGGATAAATCCCCGGGCGGCGCCTCGCGCTGCCGCGAGTGCAGGGCACTCGAGATCTCCTTGGGCAAGAGATCCGCCGGGCTGAAGGTGACTGGCTTCTCCGACACGCGAGAGAAGTGAGCGCCCAGCTACGTGCCGCCAAGGCTCGCTGTGAGAGGGTCGGCCGCCGGAGGAGGGCCCAGGTGTCGCCCCACGATCTGCAGGAGGTCCGGGAGGGGCGGCAGACGGCTGTGAGCCTCGCACGAGAGCTGCGGGGGTCCGTCATGACCGTGCGTCGACGCCTCGCCGACGTCGCGTGACACAAACGGGGGTGGTCGCTGCGGGCGCTTGGGGATCGGAACTGCCAGGGAAACCCGGTAGGCTCGCTTGCGAACAAGACCGGTCGGTTTTGGGGCGCCACAGCTTACAGATGGCGGTCGTGGGCGGTCGCTCAGGCGCCGTTGAGCCCCAGCACCGGTTCCCGCAGCGCGACCGCGCAGCCCCACAGCAGCCGTAAGCCAAGCCAATGGATCAAGCCACCCACAATAAGATCGTCTGCTTCATCTGGGGCATTGCCGATGACGTGCTTCGTGACCTCTTCAAGCGCGGGAAGTACCCGGACGTCATTCTGCCGATGTGCGTCATCCGGCGTATGGACGCGGTGCTCGAACCGACGAAGCGCGCAGTGCTCGACACCAAGAAGATGCTCGACGAGGCGCGCATCACCGAGCAGCGCGCCGCGCTCTGTGACGCGGCCGGCCAGGCCTTCTACAACACGTCGAAGTTCACGCTGCGCGATCTAAAATCGCGCGGAAGCCAGCAGCAACTTCTCGCCGACTTCGAGGACTACCTCAACGGCTTCTCGCCCAACGTCCAAGACATCCTCGAGAACTTCAAGTTCCGCAATCAGCTGTCCACGCTGTCCAAGGCCGACGCGATCGGCACGTTGATCAACAAGTTCCTCGACCCTGAAATCGATCTCTCGCCGGCCGGCATCGACAACCACTCGATGGGCACCGTCTTCGAGGAGCTCGTTCGCAAGTTCAACGAGGAGAACAACGAGGAGGCCGGCGAGCACTGGACGCCGCGGGACGCCGTTCGGCTGATGGCAAACTTGGTGTTCCTGCCGATCGAGGCCGAGATCAAGTCCGGCACGTACCTGCTCTATGACTGCGCATGCGGCACCGGCGGCATGCTCACGGTGGCAGAGGAGACGCTCACGGCGATCGCCGCGAAGCGCAAGCAGACGGTCAAGAGCCTGCTCTACGGCCAGGAGATCAACCCCGAGACCTACGCTGTCTGCAAGGCCGACATGCTGCTCAAGGGCGAGGGCGAGAGCGCAGACCACATCGTCGGCGGAGCGGAGTGGTCCACGCTCTCGCACGACGCGTTCCCGGCGCAAGAGTTCGACTTCATGCTTGCCAATCCGCCGTACGGCAAGAGCTGGAAGAAAGACCTCGAAGCGATGGGCGGCAAGGACGCGATGCGCGACCCGCGCTTCAAGGTGATGCACCAGGGCGAGGAGCTTTCCCTCGTCACGCGCTCCAGCGACGGGCAGATGCTCTGCCTGGCCAACATGGCCTCGAAGATGAACGCCAAGTCCGCGCTCGGCAGTCGCATCGCCGAGGTGCACAACGGGTCGTCGCTCTTCACCGGCGACGCGGGCCAGGGTGAGAGCAACATCCGCCGCTGGCTAATCGACAACGACTGGCTTGAAGCGATCGTCGCGCTGCCGCTCAACCTCTTCTACAACACAGGCATAGCCACCTATGTTTGGGTGCTGTCCAACAAGAAGCCCGCGCAGCGCAAGGGCCAGGTCCAGCTCATTGACGCCAGCCAGTGGTTCAAGCGGCTACCTAAGAACCTGGGCAAGAAGAACTGCGAGCTCGGGCCGGAAGACATCGAGCGCATCAGCCGTACGTTCCTCGACTTCAAGGAGACGCCCGAGTCGAAGATCTTTCCCAACGCTGGCTTCGGCTACTGGAAGGTCACGGTCGAACGCCCGCTCCGTCTGCACAGTCAGCTCACGATCAAGGCCATCGAAACTTTGCGCTTTACCTCCGGTGACGAAGACATCCGCGCTGCGCTCTACGAGGAGTTCGGCGACGAGCTCTTCACCAGGTTCGCCAAGGTTTCCCCCGCGCTGGAGAAGCGCCTGGCGGATTGGGGTAGCGACGAGGACAACGGCGACGACGAAGAGGGCGGTAGTACGCAGAACGGCCTGCCCGA
>JADGRG010000103.1 GCA_017881145.1 Sandaracinaceae bacterium
CTTTGCCTTCCACGACGGCGACACGCACGCGCCCCTCGACACGCTCCACGTCGAAGACCGTGCCTACCACGGCCACTTGCACCGCACCCGCATCGACCACGAAATGACGCTCGTGGTTGGGGACAACAGCGAAGTGCGCGGCGCCTGCGCGCAACCGCAGATCGATGCGCATGCTCTCGTTGCCGACCACATCGAGCTCACCCACGCTCGAGACAACCTGCACGTGCGAACCGTCTGACAGACGCAACGATTCTCCCGCCGAGATGCGAGTCAGCTTCACGGCGGGCACGCTTGTCACGGCCGCTGCCGCGGGACGCATGTCGCTGGCTCCGTGCGCAAGCCGTGACGCCAGAGTCACCGCCGCCTGCGTTCGGTCGTGCGCTTGGTCATGCACTTGGCTCCCGCGCAACGCGCTGAAGCTGACGGCGGCCAAGAGGCACACGCTCATCGCACCCACGGACAGGCGCTGCACCTGACGACGTCGTCGCAAGCTACCCACCCCGACGTAAAGTCGTTCGCTGCGTGCTTCGTCCCAGTGCGGCGAGAGGTCGTCCCGCAACACACTCAGCTCTCTTGCGAGCTCATCCATCGCTTATCTCCGCCTGCAATTTTGCGTGCGCCGCAGCGATGCGGCGCTTGGCCGTCGCGAGCGAACAACCGCAGCGCTCGGCAACTTGCTCGAGCTTCTCCCCCTCGACGTAACGCAGCGTCCACGCCAGACGCTGTTCTACCGGCATCGCGTCGAGAAACTCATAGATACGCCCGAGCAGCGCGCGCTTCTCGGGAGAAATTCCGGGGTCGCGCAGCTCGAGCGACGGCACGCCCGTGTCGAGACCGACGAAGTGTCGCAACCTGCGGCGACGCAGTTGGCGGCGTGCGGTGCGCACGGCGATGGTGGCAAGCCAGTTCTTGGCCGCTCCCGGATTGCGCAGTTGATCGCGCTGGCGAAATGCTGCGAGGAAGACCTCTTGGATCAGGTCGTCGACATCGGATTCGCGCCCCAACAACCGCAGACCGATCCGCGCGACGTAGGGCGCAAAACGCTTGAAGAGCTGCGCGTCGGTCAGCTGCGGCGCAGCCTCCGGGCCTGCGCCCGGTTCCACTAAACGCAGCTGTGGGATCGGTGACGACATGATGTGATCACGAGCAAGACAGACACGGTAGTGGCGAGGGTGTCCTGAATCGGCTCACGCACTCGCGACACATGCCAGCGTGTGCGCACTGTGCATTTCTGGTACGAATTCCCGTGTGAAACGGAGGGCGCAGCGCTCTGGCTTCCGCTACATTGAGGAAATGCTCCCTTCGCTAACGCGAGGCGCCAACCTCTTTGCCGCTCTGATGGTGGCGTGTGCGCTGACCGCGTGCACGGGGTCGGAGAATCAACTCTTCTCCACCAGAAACCTACCGAGTGAGCAACCCACTCTCGTCGCGCAGGATGCCGGTCACGATGCCGCACGGCTTCCGCTCGACGCGCGAGCACCGGATTCCGGCGGCGGCTTCGTGACGAGGAGCGTGAACCCGGACCTCGACCCCGACGCCTCGTTCGTGTGGGTCCAAACGTCGCCGGGCAAGGGCGGCTGCGAAGCGGGGACCTACACGGGTGGCTTCTCCTGTGATTTTGGCGGCGCTGGCCTGCTCGGGCGCGTCACCGGCTCGATCTCTCTCACGTTGGGCGCCGGCTCGTCGAGCCACACACTGGCCGTCACCACCGGACAGATCATCGCTTTCGGGGACGGTCGCGACGCGCTCTGGCAGGCGCCCATCACTGGCGAGCTCGCGTGTGGCACATCGGACTTCACGGGCATGACTGCACCACCCTCCGCCCTGCTCTGGGCGGGCTCCCAGCTGGGCGCGACGCTACAGGGGAAATTCGACCCATCAGCACTCGCGCTCAAAGGGCAGATCACTCTGCGCACAGCGACCCAGGCCGAGTGCGTCAGCACTTGGAACGCAGTTGGTTTCCGCTGAGTTGCGGCGCCCTGTCGTGGACCGCGGTGGTGCGCTGACCGCTGCCCCGGGGCGAAGACGAGCCGCTTTTGCCCTGGGCATCCACTTGGACCGGTGTCAGTGTGCGTCTTGCACAGCTGGCAAGGAACGACGCGGTTTTACAAGTTAGTGCTCGACAGAAGTGCGCGTACAAGAGGGAGGCCCTTCGATGACGAATGGGCAGCGGCTGGGACGAAGCATCGGACTGGGCATCGGAGTCTTGCTGGCGTGCGGCTGCTCCGCAGCGAACGGCTCGGCTAACGGGGCTCGCCAAGGCCAGCCGTCGGGCACGGGCTCGGCCGGAACCAGCGCGAGGACAAGAGCCAACGACGCTGGGCTAGCACTTGCTAACCCCGCCGCCGTCAGCGGCGGTTCCGGTGCCACGATCAACGCGCCCATCGCCGACTCCGGAGCGCCGACTCCGAAGTACGCGCCGCGCGCCGGTCTGGACAAGACAGCAGAATTCACCTGGACGCAGTCGCTGCCCGGCCAGGGCACGTGCAAGGCCGGCAAATACACCGGCACATTCAACTGTACCTACATCCCCAAGGGCGGCAGCGCCGATGGAGGATCGACGGACGTGTCGGGCCCCATCACCATGACCCTGCAGAAGTCGATGAACGGCGAGTTTCTCGAGGTCGCCAACGGAGATCTGAACGGCTTCGCAGTAGGGATCGTTTCCTTCATTGCGCAGCTCGTCGGCAAGCTCGATTGCACGACACAGAAGTTCCAAGCTACGGCGTTGAATGGAGCCTATGGCCTCTTCGATGCGAAAGTGCTGCCGCTGGGCACGTTGGACGGCACACTGGATGGCACCTTCGACAACCAAGCACTCACGCTGAGCGGCATCTGGGCACTGACCGAAGCTAGCGGCGGCACCTGTACCGGCCCGTGGACAGCGAGTTACACACCATGAAGAGGCCTATCCGTTTCGGACAGATTGCGGCCTGCTTGCTGGCACTCGTTGTCGGCTGCGCAGCCACCGCACCGAACCCCGCCGCACGCGGCAGCTCGGGCAACGGCGCAATCGCAGACGCAGGGACCGGGAACGGCGGTGCCGGTGCAGCCAACGGCGGTGCCGGTGCAGCCAACGGCGGTGCCGGTGCAGCCAACGGCGGTGCCGGTGCGAGCGCAAGCGCGGCGGGCGCAGGCGGCAGCTCCGGAGCCGGCGGCGCAACCGTGGACCCCGCCGTGGCCTCGGTCCTCAGCGGGAGTTGTGCCAAATCGACGGTGCAATCGGCGCTCTTGCCAGCCAACATCCTCTTTGTGCTCGATCGCAGCGGATCGATGGCCTGCAACCCACCCCCAACCACCGATTCCACGGCCTGTGAACAAAGCCCCGTACGCGCCGACGCAAGCCTGCCGTCCAAGTGGGAAATCACGACGCAGGCGCTGCTGGCTGCGATCAAGACTCTGCCGGACACCGCGACCATCGGCATCAGTTACTTCAGCAACGATGACAGCTGTGGCGTTCACCCGACACCCCGAGTGCCGCTGCAAGCCAACACGCAGGCGCAGCAGAGCACCATCGAAGCGAGCATGACGCACATCACACCCGCGGGTGGCACCCCGCTGGTAGGCGCGACCATCCTGGCCTATCAGCACATGCATCAGTCGGCGCTCTCGGGCGCCATCTTCGGCAACGAGTTCGTGGTGCTCATCACGGACGGACAGCAGAGCGAAGAGTGCTCCGACCCTACCGTCTGCACGACCGCCAAGGCGTGCACCGACTACCTGATCAACCAAGAAGTGCCAAAGGCCTCGGCGCCCGGCGTCGGTATCCGTACCTTCGTGATCGGTGTGCCAGGCTCGGAACCCGCGCGCACCGTGCTCTCGACGATCGCACAGAAGGGCGGCACGGGCGCGGCTGGCTGCGATCCCCTAAAGGGCAACTGCCACTTCGACATGACGATGGAGAAGGATCTCGGCAAAGCGCTCGGAGCCGCGCTCTTGCAGATCGCCAGTCAGACCATCAGCTGCGAGCTGTCGGTCCCGCAGCCCGACAAAGGCTCGCTCGATCTCACCCTGGTGAACGTCGTTTACACGCCGGGCGACGGCAAAGCCGCAACGCTTCTGCTCCAGGACTCCGCGCACCCTTGCGATGGCGGCGCGAACGGCTGGCAATACACCCCCGACAACACCAAGATTCGCCTCTGCGGATCGATCTGCGACACCGTTCGCTCGGATGCGGGCGCGCGCGTCGACGTGGTGCTGGGCTGCCCGGTGCGGACACCGCAGTAGAGAGACACTCTTCTGCCGATTTCTGGACGGCACGGCCGAAGCTGTGCACACGGAAAGGGATGCTCCGTTCCGTGCGCCGCAGCGCCGTGCTGCTCTTTGTCTTCGCGCTCGCCTGCGGAGGCGTGCGCGGTGAAGCCGCGCGCTTGCAGCCGACGTCGGCAACCGCTTCGTTGGCGGAGAGGGTCGAAACGCCGCGCGTCCGGCAAGTAGCCAAACAGGTGGCCAAGGTCGAAGCGAGCTCGGCCACCAAGCGCTCGATGGCCACGACGCAGAGCGCACCCTTGCCCCCGCGAGCTGCAGCGCAGAGCGACACGCGAGCTGAACCTGTCGAGCCACCGCCGGTGGACCCAGAGCGCGAGCTGGAGAAGGCATTTCCGCTCTACGGCATGGCGTTTCACTTGCTCGCCCAGGTCTTCTCTGAGCCTTCCGACAAAGCCGTCGTGACGGGCTACTTGCGACGCGGCAGTGCCTTTCGCGCAAAGCCAGCGGTGCGTGGGCGAGGTTGCGACACCCAGTGGCACGAGATCCTGCCTGGAGGCTTCGTGTGTGCTGGCCGTGGCTTCTTGCTCGGCAAGACGCCTCAATCGTTCGCAGGCGCGCCGGGCGCACCGGTTCTCCACGAGGACTTGCCCTATGCCTACGGCAAGACGCTGGCGCCCGACCTCCCGCAATTCTTCCGGCAGCCAAGCCCGACTCAGGAAGCGCAAGCGAGCGCCCTACTCGCCCAGGCAGCGACGCTACGAGCCAGGCTCTCGCACACATCCGCCAAGCAGCCCGCGAGCACAGAGTTGCTCGCAAAGACCACCGGCGATACTACGAGTGCAGCCCCGCTGCCTGAGCTGGTCCGGATGGCGATGCAGCCTGGGTTCTACGTGAGCTTCGACGGAAATGTCGACGCCGACGCGGGTGCCTTCGCGCGCACCGTGCGCGGCGCCTACGTGCGAGCCGACGCGCTCACCAGCGTATCGGTGCCGCATCTGCACGGTGCCACGCTGCACGCGAAGGAAGCGTTGCCGCTCGGCCTGGTCTACCGCAAGGGTGCGGCGCGCATGATGCGCAACCCGATGAGTGGCCTGCTCGAAGCAAACGGCAGCTTCGCATTCATGGATGTGCTGAGTCTCGCCGACGAGAGCGTCGTGCAAGCCGGCAAGCGCTATCGCATGACACGCGACGGCGCGCTGGTCGCCGAAGACGCGCTGCGCATCGTGGCAAGCGCAGAGCGGCCACCTCTCGTGCCACGGCAGGCGCGCTGGCTGTCGATCCAGCTTTCGACCCAATCACTGGTGGCGTTCGAGGGGGACAAGCCAGTGTTTGCGACGTTGGTTTCCACCGGAAAAGAGCAGCACGAAACGCCGACCGGCATCTTCCGCATCCAGAGCAAGCACGTCTCCACGACGATGGATGGTGAGGCCGGCACCGACGAGGCCTACAGCATCGAAGATGTGCCCTGGACGATGTATTTCTCCGGCGGCATCGCGCTGCATGCTGCCTTCTGGCACACGCAATTCGGGCGGGTGCGCAGCCATGGCTGCGTGAATCTCGCGCCCGCGGACGCTCGCTGGCTTTTCGATTGGACCACGCCCGGTCTACCTGCTGGTTTCCACGGTGTGCTCGCCACCCGCGAAAATCCGGGCACCTACGTCGTCATCGCGCCCTAGAGCCACGGCGGAACCTCGATCCGCGCGGCGGCCGATGTGGTATGGCATTCGGCCTGGAGGCCAGACGATGCCTATTCGCACTGCCGAGCAATACATAGCCAGCCTGCGTGGGCGCGAGATGAAGGTC
>JADGRG010000104.1 GCA_017881145.1 Sandaracinaceae bacterium
TGTCGTAGCCGCGTTCGAGGAGATGGGTGGCGAAGGAGTGGCGAAGGGTGTGGCAGGTGGCTGGCTTGGTGATACCTGCAACCTGGGACGGGTCGTCCCACTCTACTTGATGGGCGAGATCTTCAGCTCGACCAGCTGTTCGGGGTTCACCGGGCTTGGGGCGCCGGTCATGAGGTCGGTGCCCTTCTGAGTCTTGGGGAACGCGATCACGTCGCGGATGGCTTCTGCGTCCATCAGCAGCATGGCCAGTCGATCCATGCCGAGCGCGATACCACCGTGCGGCGGTGCACCCAGGCGTAGCGCCTTGAGCAGGAAGCCGAATTTCTGGTCCGCTTCCTCGTCCGAGATGCCGATAGCCTTGAAAACGCGGGCCTGAACGCTCGGGTCGTGCAAGCGGATCGAACCGCCGCCAATCTCAAAGCCATTGAGCACGACGTCGTAGCGGTGGCAGAGCACTTTACCAGGGTCCTGCTCCAGCAAGTCGAGGCAAGCGTCGTGCGGGCGGGTGAATGGATGGTGCGCTGCGGCCCAGCGTTTGCTCGCCTCATCGCGTTCGAAGAGCGGCGGATCGGTGATCCACAATAGCTCGTAGCGCCCCGCACTCCCGGACTCCGGGATCAGCCCCATGCGCTTGGCCAGATGCACGCGCAGGTTGGCCATGATGGTGTGCACTTTGTCGGCGGGTCCGAACTGAAAGCAGATCACGTCGCCGAGCTGCAGGTTGCAGGCGCGGTTGATGGCTTCGCGCATGCCATCCGTCACGCTCTTCTGCAGCGGGCTCTGCGTCCAGGTGCCGCTTTCCCCGATCTTTGCGCGCGCCAGGCCCCCTGCGCCCATGCCCTTCACGTAGTGCTCGAGCTTGTCGCCGTCGGCACGCGAGAGGTTAGCGCTGGCGGGAATGACGATCGCCTTGACGATCTCTTCCGGCAGGTCTTTGCGATAGGTGCCGCTCTTGAACTTCTTGGCGATGGGCTCGAAGAACGGAATGCCGCCACCGTCGTGCTGCACCACCAGCTCGGTCAGCTCGTGATGCTCCAGACCGAAGCGCAGGTCGGGCTTGTCGTTGCCGAAGCGGCGCATCGATTCCTCGAAGCGCATGCGCGGGAGATGTCCGCTCGGATACTTCTCGTGCAGGTCCACACCCAGCACGTCTTTGAAGAGCTTGAAGAGCAACCCTTCGATCATGCCGAAGATGTCGTCTTCATTGACGAAGCTCATCTCGACGTCGATCTGCGTAAACTCGGGCTGGCGATCCAGGCGTAGATCTTCGTCGCGGAAGCATCTGACGATCTGGAAGTAGCGATCGTAGCCGCCCACCATCAAGAGCTGCTTGAAGAGCTGCGGGCTCTCTGCCAGCGCGTAGAACGAACCCGGTTGGTGGCGAGACGGAACCAGAAAGTTACGTGCGCCGCCCGGCGTATACTTGAGCAAGAACGGCGTCTCGACTTCGAGGAAGCCGTGGTCCGTGAAGTGCTGGCGCGTGGTGCGCAGCATCTGCGAGCGCGCAATCAGCGCCTTCTGCAGCTTGGGTCGGCGTAGATCGAGGTAGCGGTACTCGAGGCGTTTGTCTTCGTGCGTGTCGACGTTGTCTTCGATGGCGAAGGGCGGCGTCTCGCTCTTGTTGAAGACGGTGGCCTCGCTCGCCACCACCTCGATGTCGCCGGTGGCGATGCGCGGGTTTTTCATGTCGCCGCGGCCGCGCACCTCGGCCCTGATGCCAAGCACCCACTCGTTGCGTGCCGCATCGCCCAGCGCGAAGCAGCCGTCGCTCACCGATGGGTCGAATACTACTTGTACGACACCTGTACGGTCACGTAGGTCGACGAAGATGCAACCACCGTGGTCGCGCCGGCTCTGGACCCAGCCGAAGAGCACAACAGTCTTTCCGATGTGCTCAGCACGCAGATCGCCACACATATGCGTTCGCTTGAGTTCGTCGATGAATCGGGCCACGTTCGCCACCTCCCTGGTCGGTTTAGGGGGCCTGACCTATGAGATCCGGCGCCACCAAAGTCAACCTTTTCGCGGTCACAAGGTTGCTATCGCGCGGGGGTCTGGGCGAGAATGCGGCTTCGGCCCCCAGGTGTGCGTGGAGTGCCTTCGGAGGCGACGGCGATGGCAACGGCGGAGCAAGAGATCACGTGTCCGATGTGCGGGTTCAAGAACCCGCAGGCTGTCGAGCGGTGTCGCTCGTGTGGCGCCAAGGTCGAGGCGCTTACGACCAGCTACACCGAGGAAGAGGCGCACGCGCGCCGCTACCAGCAGGAACACTTCGAATGGAAGTGGGCGCTGACGGCGGCAGGCGTTTACCTCTTGGCGCAGACCATCATCCTGGTCGGCCTGCCATTCCTCATCAGTAGCTTCGACCCACAGGGTCTGCCCGGGCTGCTGATCTCGGTGGGCGTGTGGTTCCTTGGCGGCGTAGCCGTCGGGGTCATTTCGCCGGGCAAGACTTTCGTCGAGCCTGCGATCGGCGCGCTGATCGCAGTGATCCCGACGGTCTCGTACTTGGCGCTGACCACGCCGGACGGTTTCCAGCCCACGCTGCTCGCATACATAGTGACGGCTCTGCTTGGCGTGATGATCTCGCTCTTCGGCGCCTTCCTTGGCGAGAAGATCCAGATGACCTCAGCGCGCGGCCCGGCCAAGACAACCTGAAAAGCCGGCGGGCACGACTCATCACGGCTTCCGTGGTCGCAAGCTCAGTCATGCGGTGGGGAGCGGCGCCGCGTGACTTACCAAGCCACGAACCTGGGTCAACCCGAACCTGGGTCAACCCGAAGGGCCGGGCTGCGCGGCTACTCCGGACGTGACTCCACCGGGGCGAACCGAAGCTCACCCTGGTAGGTTGCGCTAGAACAACGCTGAGCAGCGCTCGGCGAACGCCGAGCTATGGCGAGAGCCGAAGGCTGCCCGGCGGGTATACGCCGAGAGCCAAACGCTCCTCGGCGGATGCGCGGGTACCTTGGCTACTTGCGGAAGCGCGACGGGTATTCGTTCTTGGCGACGCGAGCCTTGAGCTCGGCGTCGTCGCCGTGCAGCTCGAGCGCGCGCTTGGCGAGAACGGCTTCGTCCTCACGGCAGTTCGGGTCGGGCAAGCAGCACTCAACTGGGCAGACCGCTTGGCAGGCCTCGTGATCGTAGAAGCCCACACATTCCGTGCAGAGCTTCGCGTTGATCACGTAGATCTCGTCGCCTTCGCTGATCGCTTGGTTAGGGCACTCGGGTTCGCAAGCGCCGCAGTTGATGCAATCCGTGGTGATGTGCGTGGCCATCCGGGTCTCTCCAACTAATACGCCGAGAGCCGTAGGCTGCTCGGCGGGTACGTAACAACGCCAGTTCCGAGCGCGGCCTACTGAGCGCCATCGCTTGAACGGCGCAGGAGGTATAGTTCTAGGCTGCGGCACCGTCAACGTCCGTGCTTGTGTCGCATGGCCTGGAAAGCATTTCCGGAACCGTCCGAGCAACGTGAGTTTTGACACCAGCCACAGGCTCCGTTACGATCGGCAGGATCGTCGCGCTCCCAGCGGCGTGCCTCAAACGAATCGGGTCGGATGAAGGCAAGCTGTGCGAGCGTCACGGGCCCCGCCATCCAAGGGGAAGGCTAGATGGACTTCAGGGTTTTGGGCTGCCACGGCGGTGAGTCGCCCAAGCATCAGTGTCCCGCCTTCTTGCTCGATGGCCGCGTCTGCCTCGACGCGGGCTCGATCACCAACATGCTCTCCTTGAAGGAGCAGCAGAAGCTCGAAGCCGTGGTGGTGAGCCACGCGCATCTCGATCACGTGCGCGATCTGGCGATGCTCGCGGACACACGCACGCAGCAAGGTGGTCCGCCGCTGGTGATCGCCTCGACGCCAGGCACCATCGCGGTGCTCAAGCGCCACTTCTTCAACGACAAGCTTTGGCCGGACTTCAGCAAGATTCCCAGGCAGGGCGACGCCACGGTGATCTTCCACGCCTTGAAGCCCGAAGTGGAGACGGAGCTCTGCGGTTTCCGCCTGCGGCCAGTGATCGTCGATCACTCGGTCGAAGCTGCAGCCTACGTGGTCGGCGACGGCACGAGCTCGCTCATCTACAGCGGTGACACGGGCCCCACGGAACGCTTGTGGGAAGTGCTCAAAGAGCAAGACAACCTGCGCGCACTGATCATGGAAGTCGCGTTTCCGAACGAGCAAGCCAAGCTTGCGCGCGACTCTTGCCACCACACGCCGAAGAGCCTGGAGACCGAGCTCAAGAAGCTGGGCGTCAAGAAGCGCGACATCCCCGTGCTGCTCTTCCACATCAAGCCGGTGTTCCAGAAGGACGTCGAACAGCAACTCGCCAAGATCAAGGCGCGCAACACGACGATCCTGAACA
>JADGRG010000105.1 GCA_017881145.1 Sandaracinaceae bacterium
CAATGCCGGTCAAGTCTGCTTCCGCTGCTGCTCGAACACCGCGCCTTGACGCGTCTGTAGCCGTGAGCGTGGCCACACGCCGCTACGCACGCGTCGGAGTTGCGAGGGAACGCTCGCAATCCGGCGCAGCGGCAGCGTACATCGGTCTGTGAGGTGCTGGCGGCGATGGACTCTTCTGCAAAGCCAGGTCTATAGTGGCTGCCCCCGTGTCGGCGGGTGTGCGAATTGGAGGAAAGCCGTGAAGCCAGTAGGCAAAGCCATCGAGATCGTCGCTGTGGGCCTTGGACAAGCCGGAGGCAACCTAGCCGCCGAGCTCGCGCGTCGCGGCTACCGCGCCATCGCGCTCAACACCGCCACCACCGACCTGTCATCGCTCTCCAAGAGCGGGCTCTCGCTGCCCGAGCAAGAGCGCATGTATATCGGCATCGACGGCTACGACGGCGCCGGCTCGGACCTGAACTACGGACGCGAGTGCATCACCGTGCACGCCGGCAAGATCCGCGAGCGCATCTCGGCGCATGTGGCAGGCGCCGACGCCGTGCTGATCACCGTTGGCCTCGGCGGCGGCACGGGTTCGGCGGTGGCTGAGCTGATCAAGACGCTCGCTGATCTCTCGCTGCCCTTGCTAGTGCTCGCCACGCTGCCAAACGAGCACGAGAGCGGCATCGCCAAGGTCAACGCCGTGCGCGCCATCAACGAGCTGGTGAAGGAGAACCTGCTTGGCTGGGTGTTCGTCGACAACTCGCGCCTGGCCAAGAACCACGGCGACGTCTCGCTCGACAAGTACTACGCCGAGATCAACAAGATCATCGTCGAGCCACTCGATGCGCTCAATCAACTGAACAGCCGCGACGACATCACGCCCATCCGTTCGCTCGATGGGGAAGACTTCCGCACGCTGCTGCTCTCGGGCGGCATCCTCTCGTTTGCAACCACGACCTCGCCGCGCTTGTCAGTGGACGCCGTGGTGCAGGCCGTGCGTGATGGCGCGCTGCACAGCAGCATCAATCCCGAAGGCTCGCAGCTCGAGCACATCTCTTACATGGGCGTCGTGATCGAAGCGCCCGAGTCGATGTTGGCCGACACACCCTACACATTCTTCGAGCACATCAACGAGCAGCTCAAAGACGAGACCGGCGGCGCAGCCATCCACATGGGCGTCTACCGCACGACCGACAAACAAGGGCCCGCCACAGTGCGGCTCTTCTACTCATCGCAGCAGCTGCCGGACGGCATCCAGGAGATGGTGTCCCAGGCCAAGCGCGAAGGCGGACAGCTTCGCGCCAAGCTGCAGCGTGGCATGTCGGGCTTGGATCTCGGCGAGATCGAAGAATACGAGCTCTTCCGCACCAGCCCCGGCACGATCCGCCGTCGCGCCAACGACACCTCCTCGGGCGACATCCCCTCACGCTTCCCGCCGCGGCCGGTGCCGCGCCCCAGCGCGAAGCCGCCCACGTCCCCCGCCGCCACGGCGGCCGCGCGTGATGCCGTGCGCCCAGGCGCAACCAGCATCGCGCCACCCAACACGTCGATGCCGGATCGCGATGCGTACGACCAACTCGTCAAGGAGTTCAAGGACAGCGACTCCGAGGACGTGAAGAAGCGTGTGTGCCAGCGGCTCGAAAAGGACCAGAAGTCCGACAACTCACTGATCCGCTACTACGCGGTACGCGCCATGAGCAAGCTCGACACGGACCTCTTCGCCGCCGCGCTGCAAATCGCGACGCAGGACGAGGACGCCACGGTGCGCGCGGTTGCTATGAAGGCGCTGAACAAGTCGTGAGCCTGCAGCGCTGGGCTGCACGCAAAGGCGCGTAGCCAGTGAAGCTCGATTCCGGGTCGCGATGCAGATCGCGATCCGGGCGAGTTGCTAACTCGGACTAAACAGGAACGCATGGGCCGTGAGACACGAGCGAGGCGCCGCCGGTTTCGAGGAGCGCGCAGAGCCTACATCTTGTAGGTGAGCACGCACCGCAGAAAGCGGGGGCGGATCGCGATGTGGATCGCGGTCCATGCGTCTCTGTTTACAACCAGCCGTTGGACTGGTACCAGTGCAGCGTGCTCTGCACGCCTTCGCGCAGTGGGACCTTCGGGGTATAGCCGAAGTCGGCGCGCGCAGCATCGTGCCGGCAGGTCCAGGCGACTTGCTTGCCCATCAGGGCTTTTTGGCGGTTGAACAAACGTGGCTTGCCGTCGAAGCGCGTCGCGAGCTCGCCAAAGGCTGCGGCGACGTCAACCACAGCGGCAGGAAGGTTCAGGTCGAGCGCGC
Organism: Sandaracinaceae bacterium; assembly: GCA_017881145.1. Taxonomy (GTDB): domain Bacteria; phylum Myxococcota_A; class Polyangia; order Polyangiales; family JAFGIB01; genus JADGRF01. The sequence goes on from JADGRG010000105.1 coordinate 2,270, forward strand.
GCTTGCCGGTCGCTTCCACGATGACGCGCTGGTACTCGTCCCAGGTGCGCGGCTCGCCATCGCAGATGAAGTAACCCTTGCCCACCGTAGCGGAGCTGCGCGCTGCATCGCGGATCGCGCGCACCACGTCGTCGACGTGCACCAGCGACACTAGGTAGGCGCGATTGCCATAGAAGACGTTTAGCCTACGCATCGCCAACCTGAAGAGCTCGAGGTTGTCGACGTCCCCGGGGCCATAGACGCCAGCGGGCCGGATGATCGTCCAGGGCACGCTCTGACCGATCTCGTCTTCCAGCAC
>JADGRG010000106.1 GCA_017881145.1 Sandaracinaceae bacterium
CACCAAGCTTCCCTTGAGCCACCCGCCCGCGTCCGCTACATTCTGCCGCCTTCGGGGCGTAGCACAGCCTGGTAGTGCGCCTGCTTTGGGAGCAGGAGGTCGCATGTTCGAATCATGTCGCCCCGACCATCAATGATTTCAAGTAGTTAGGTCTGTTTTCGAGGGGGTCACGGAAAGCGCTGCAGGTACCTGTGCAGGTACCAGATGCAAGGCGGCGGTCCCGGAGCGCGTCGGAGCGGGTGCCACGCACGGCCAAGGGCGCGCACGACGGTGCCCCGTAGCGGCGCGCGTTGCGTCGGTGCCCTGTGCTCAACCCGAGCCCCGAGCGCAGCCACCAGCGTCGCGCCCCCGGTGTCGACGAAGAAGCACAGGCCAGGGGGCTAGCGAATCTGCTTTGCGAGTCGCGCCCACTTCGGGCCCTTATCGTGCTCGCGGAAGAAGCGCGCCCACTCAGCGTCGCCGACGGAGTGCATCGACCGAACGTAGTTCCTTGCGCCGTCCGGCGTGACGTGATTCTCGCGGTCAACACGCACAGCGATCCAGCGTTCGATGAACGAAAGGAGATCTTGGCGGTCGGTGAATCGAAGCTCGCGGTGTGCGGTGTTCGCGTGGGTGAACCACGCGTTTTCGTTCGTCGCGATCGGATGGTCGTGCAGTCCTGAGAGATCAATGTTCCCGCACCCGGTTGGTCGGTCCATCCCGCTGCCGGCACAGTGCTCAGCACGCAACTGCGTCCGCCGCTCACGCTCAATCAAGTACGCTGATACAGCTAGGTCTGGCACCCCATCGACGTCTGAGAATGCAGCGTCCAAGATTTCTTCAGGATCTTCGATGTCAGCGACAGTCAGACGCCGGACCATCCTGACCAGAACGTGCGCGGACTCTGTCACGCAGGTAGGTCCTCCAGAACGTTCGCTGCCGCGTGTCGGACCCCCTGACTTGGGTCCTCCTCGCTGATCCTCCGCAAGCGCGCCACGACATCATCACTTGCATGATGTGCGAGCCCGTAGATCGCGCCCTCGCGCACCATCGGTGAGTTGTGGTCGGCCAGGCGAAGCAGTGTGGCAACGAAATGGTCACCGCCATGTTCGCCGAGCGCTTCCGCCGCAAAGCTCAGATGTGCTTGGCGAAGCTCGCCGGAAGCGATCCAGCTTTCCAATAGAGCTGGGTTGCGCTGAGCTAGCTCTGAGAACGCACGCTCAGACGGTCTCGGCCACGCGTGTGGCGCGCTGGGAAGCGTCCAAGAAAACGGTGCATCGGAAGGTTTGCCTTTTGCAATGTCGGCGGCAGTGTCTATCTGGGGCGCCGCAAACGCACTCGGTTGAACAAGCATCAACTGCGTTGCGACGACCGCAAACACCACCTTACCAAGGGGGCCAGAGCCGGTCGAGACGCGGTTCGAGTCGCTGCGTCCGCTTGCGGCTGCCGGCTTGCCGGTTTTGAGAAAGTCCGCCTCCCCAACGTGTTGCGGGAAATAGCTTGTTTGCTTCATGACACGTCCTCCGTTGGTAGGAGTTCCACCGAGCGTTCGAGCAGGCCAGCAAGAAGCCCCGCCGGCAGGACCACTTCGAAATTCGGCACGACAGCGTCGCCAGAGCCGGTCGTTTTGAGTTGGTGAGCTTCCGGGGCTGACAGCCGATAGAAACGTAGTGAAGCAATCTGATCAGCATATCCGATCGCCATCAAGCTAGCGTGCTCGGACGCTCGACGATCGAAACTCGGATAGTCGGCACTCGAGAGTTCCGTCGCTGGCTCGTAGATTTGCAGGCCCAGCACGGCTGCCTTCAAGTCGTTAACGAAATTCGGCGTGCTTTCGACGACTGCACCGCGCACCGCCTTAATGGGCATGTAAAGACAGATCGCAGAAGCGAGGCGTTTCTCGCCCGGCCAACGCTCTCCAAAGACGAATGCGAAGCTTGAGCCCTGCTTGCTCACCGACGCCACGTTCGCATGGTAAACCTTCGGTGGACGTGGCAATGCGTCTGCCCTCATCGTGACCACGCGCACGCCGGCAATCGCATCCGTCGCAGCCGAGCGCTGGGCTGCGCGGTGAAATGGTTGGGGTGGCTTTCTTCCTCCCTTACTCATTGGCGTAAACCCTACTTCGACCACTGACCCAGATGCACGGCCGAGTTCTCAGTTCGCGGATCATCGGCTCAATTCCGGTGCAGTTGAGCATAATTGAAAGCTGGCAACGGGTCCAGACGGCGCGCCAACCATCGTGGCCAGAGCCGCCCTCACCGCCTCCTGGGCTCCTCGCCGCCGCCTGCGCCGCGCGCTCAGCATCCGCCGCCGCCCTGGTCGGCTCTATCCACACGTGAGCCGCAACGTCGCCCCCTGCAACGTCGGCACGGTGTCGCACGCCACGAACGACCCACACGCTCACGTCGGCGCAGCATGCCTCACACGCCCCGGCCGGAAGCTGCACGAGCTCGCCCTTGCACGGCACGCGCGTAAGCTGCACCGAGTTTCCGGTGTGCGGGATCGCTGTCTGGAAGATCGGCAACACCTTGATCATGCGCTCACCTGTAAGCTGGAATCGTTAGAGCACTGGCCGGTCAGGCGCTGAAAGGGCCACCTGACCGGCTTCATGCCGCTTGCCTCAGGCCGACACACGCCAACAAGGAAGCGCGTGTGTCGGGCTGCCGCTGCGCTGCGCAACGGTACGAAGCTGGAAAGGCTCCGAAGACGGCATCGACAACCGAGAGGTGCATGCGCCTACTGCGCGCAATTCTCTCGGTCGAAGTCTTTGCATCAAACGGATACCGTGCGCGTCGAGCTCGTGCGCCAGCCCGGACCGGGGCCTTTGTCGGTTGCGCGCCGATGCTCGGCGGCCGCGCGTTCGCGCTCTGTGTCGTGCTCGGCGAGCGCTTCGGCGTCGCACAAGCGCTTGATCTGATAGCGCTCCTTGCAGTGGCCATCCACGTCGATCCGCGTCTCTCGCGCGGCGATCCGCGTGAGCGTGGCTTCGAGCGTTTCGAGCGCGTTCGTCAAACGCGGCGCTTCGTTCAGCGAATTGGCCACGAGTTCGAGCGCATCGACGTAGGCGCTGCCCCAGTCATCCGACGCGCCGAACACGACCACGCCGGAATCCAACTGATCGGCGAACACGAAGCCAAGAACACGAAGCACGCGCGGCGTCCCGTTCGTCGGTCCAAGGTCTTCGAATTCACGCGAGCGCAGCTGCGAGAGCACGGCAGCAATCTGCGTTGCGACGACGCGCGAGGGTTCCGTGCGAAACTGCGCGACCAAGGGCGCGAGCTGCGCGTGCGCTTCGGCAACGATGCCTGCAGCGATGTCGCGGCTGTAGGATTTCTCGGAAGCGGCCGCGGCGTCGATGTCCTTGCTGGCTTGCACTTCGACGGCGGCGATTGATTGCCGAAGCGCCATCGTGGCTGCCTCTGCATTCGCTCGGATCGCTTGCTGCGCGGAGTCGAGCGCTTGGCGCCGTGCAAGCCAGTCGCGCGCCTGTGCGGCCGGGGTTGGTGGTGCTTCTGCCGGCGCGACGGGTGCGCCAAACAAGCGAGAGAGTTTCAATCTTTCGAGCATGGTGTGTGTGGTCCTTCCAGTAACGTTGCGTTGTAGGTTGAGATCAGACGCCCAGTTGCAGGCGGGTTGGCGTCGCGTGCGAGCCAGCGCCGGGAACGCCCGTGGCCAGCATTTTCCGGTCCAGCTGCGCAAGCGCCGCATCTTGATGGCTGGGCATCGGGGCCACGGGGACCGGAGGTAGCAGCGCAGCAAGGCAGCGCTTGGCCTTCACGGCGGCGGCCTGGTCGTCGCCCTCCGCGATCTTCTGCAACGCGGCGATCACTTCGTCCAGGGTCGACGGCGCAGGCGCAGCTGACGCGCCGCTGCCACCTGCGGGCGGTTCGACTGCCGGTGCGGCAGTCGTGAAGCCGCCCAGCGTCAAGCGTGTGCGCGTCGGGTCGAGGGTCACGCCCGCGGTCGGTCGGCCAAGCATTTTC
>JADGRG010000107.1 GCA_017881145.1 Sandaracinaceae bacterium
CACGTCGGCCGCCGTGCTGCTCTCCGTGATGCGTGTGCCGCTCTGGCCCTGCGCTTCCGGATACCAGTGCAGATCCAGGTAGTCGATGACGCGCATCCCGTCGGCGGCTTCGCCGGCCTTGGCCTGATCCAGATACCACTCGATGAAGTTGCGTCCACCCGCGTCGCTGGCGTTCTGCAGCGTGGTGAAGCCGTTGTAGCCGTAGCTGACGAAGCCGAGCACGGAGGCCGCGGGCCACACCGCCTTCGCAGCCTTGGCGAAGCGATGATTGCGCTCCCAGAGCTCGGCGTAGGTGACGGGTTTCGGGTGGACTTCGGCGTGCGTGCTCGACCAGATGTCCGGCTCGTTGTCCATCAAGAAGAAGACGCTGGCGCTGCCGCTCCTGCCCTTGAGCCAGCTCACGAACTCGTCCTGATACACGAAGGCATCGCTGGTGTCCGGCGTGGCGCTGAAAGCCGAGCCCTTGCTGGCCTTGTTCTGCTTGAAGCGGGTGGTGAGGTACTTGGCTCCGGAGTTACGCACATCGCCGCCGCCGTTCTTGTCGGCGGAGACATAGTCGACGTTGGGAATGGTCACCAGCGCGGTCGCGCCATGCGCCGAGGCGGTGTCGACGAGATCCGCGATCACCTGGCCGGGCGTGTTGCTCGAAGACAGGTAGTTGTCGTTCTGGAACATGTAGTCGCTGCCAGCGTTGGAAGCGTTGTTCTCCCAGTTGTAAGCAGTCATGCGGTTGCCGCCGCTGCGCACGTCCGTCTGGTGATTCTTTGCGATGTCAGGCGCGCCGTTGGTCCCGTAGACCAGCGCCGAGATGGCGTGCACGCCCTGGTCGGCGTGTACCTCGAACATGATGTCGGCAGTCCCCGGATCGCCGGGCGTCAGGACGGGACCGACGCTCGGAGTGCCGCCGGTGCCTCCGCCGCCGGTGCCTCCGCCGCCAGCGCTGCCACCGCTGCTCGTGCCACCGTCGCCTGCGCTTCCAGCGCTTCCAGCGCTGCCACTTCCCGCGCCGCCGCTGCCCGCCGCTGCGGCTCCGCTCGTGCCGCCGACAGCGGCGGACCCTGCGTTGCCAGCCGCTCTGCTTCCGCCCGTTGCCGCGCTGGCCAGCGCGCCGCCATCTCCGGCTGAAGCGCTGGGCCTAGCGCTTGCGCTGCACCCAAAGAGGCAGAGAGCCGCGCCAAGCTTCACCAAGCCGGAGAACGTAGAACTTCCTTCTGCACGCATGAGTCACCCCTATCAAACGCGAGTATTCCACGTTTCACCGGGAGAAGCGCTCCCCTGACCTTCGTGTCTAGCCGCGCAGCCTGCGCGCCGCAGCCAGAAGCCGCCTTCCCAGGGCTGGGACTTGTCGTTCGAGACGCGCGCGCAAGTGCCGGTCGGGATCCTTTGCGCGTAGCTTCACCAGGGTGTCGAGGCCTTGCTCGATGGCATACGCCGTCTGGTCGCGTACTTGCCAGCATGCAGCATCGTCGGCGTTGCCCCGGTATTGGCGGGTCTCGATCGGCTCAGCGAAGGGGAAATAGAAACGCTCCAGCCTGCGGCGCGGAGCCACGATGGGCAGCATGAAGTCCTCGCGCATACCGAGCGCGCGCGCGACCGCACCCATGGGTGTTGCCAGCAACTCGTCGCCATCGACCAGGATATCGAAGAGCTCCTCGGGTCCGAGCGATGAAAAGGGCACGATGGTGCAGCCGTGCTGGATGGCCATGCGCGCGAAGCCGAGCCGGTTCTTCCAGACCAGCTGATGCTTCTCGCCCTTGCGCTTGGCGACCTCGCGGGCGCCTCCCGGGAAGACCAGGATCGATTCGCCTGCAGCCATCAGCTGCGAGCAAACTTCCTGCGTACCGTCGACTGCGCCGAACTTCTCGACCATCTGCTTCCAGACCGGGACCTTGAAGTGGTTGTGGTCGCCGAGACTGCGCAGGAAGATGCCCTTTGCGTCGTAGAGCTTGGTGAAGAGCAGCGGCACGTCCATCACGCCAAAGAGCGTGTGGTTGCCCACGAAGAGCAGCGGTCGCTCGCTGGGAATGCGGTCCAGGCCGACGAACACGGGGCTCGTCAGCTCTTGCCAGGGCAAGATGGCGGCGCGTAAGAGTTGGTAGAGCGCCGCGGGAGGCGGCTGCCAGGCTTGGTTGCTTGCTTTGGGCACTGCTGCAACATCCTAGCGCGCATCACGCGGCGCGCGGAGCAGACACCTTCGCAGCTTGACATACGGAACCGTATGCGAAAAGCTGGGGGCACGGAGCGAGGTGAGCGATGACCAAAGTGAACAACAAAGTGGTGGCAGTGACGGGTGCGGCGTCGGGAATCGGGCGCGCCCTGGCGGTGCGGCTCGCTGCGAAGGGCGCGAGCCTGGCGCTCTCGGACATAAACGAGGCCGGGCTGCGCGAAACGGCTGAGCTCTTGCGTGACGCCAAGGGCAAGGTGACCACGCACGTGGTCGACGTGCGCAGCCGCGATGCGGTCTACGCCTACGCCACCGAAGCCGAGTACCAGCACGGCTGCGTGGACGTCATCATCAATAACGCTGGGTTGTCGGTGTGGTCCACCATCGAGGAGATCTCCTACGAGGACTTCGAGCTGGTGCTCAACGTCAATCTGTGGGGCGTGATCTACGGCACCAAGGCGTTCTTGCCGCTCTTGCGACGCCGGCCCGAGGGTCACATCGTCAACATCTCGAGCATCAATGCGATGGTTCCCTTCGCAAAGAACGGGCCCTACAACATCTCCAAGTACGCCGTGCTCGGTCTTTGCGAGACGCTGGTGCAGGAGCTGCAAGGCGAGCCGATCCACGTGACCTGCGTGCATCCCGGCGGCATCCAGACCAACATCGCCCACGCCGCCAAGGGCGTCACGGAAGCGGAAGCCGCCTTTTTTGGACGCATCGCCAGGACCAGCGCGGACAAGGCCGCCAAGACGATCATCTCAGGCATCGAGGGCAACAAAGAGCGCGTCTACGTCGGCCTCGACGCCAAGGCCATGGCCACCGCCAAGCGCCTCATGCCCGCGCTGACCGTGAAGGTCTTCGGCAAGCTCTCGCGCGCATCCATCGGCCAGTGAGTCGTTCACCGCCGACGGCGGCACTTGCTCGATCTTGGTTACCTTCGCTCGCGGGGCCACGATGCATCGTTTTGCATTACACGCGTGTGCGACATGGAAAAGTCGGAATGCTCGGGCGACCCATCTAGGGCGTCATGCCGAGTCGAGCGCGAGCGAACGCACACATTGGAATCAGGTCTTCGTGGTGCAGCCTCGCGCTGCGCCTCTTGCTCGCGGCAACGCTGGCGATGAGCGTGGTCGCTTCCGTGTGCGCCCAGAGCGGCTCGCTGCGCGGGAGCTCCTCGGTCGGCCCTGCGCTGCTGATCAGCCGCGACCAGCTCGGTCGGATGGGTTTCCAGAGCCTGGGTGCTCTGGCCGAGTTGCACGTCGGCTACGCCCTTTCGTCCTTCGTCGACCTGCAGCTCGGCGGCACCGCAGCCGGCTTTTCCTCGGCCACCAGCACGGGCGCCCTGCTCTCACCGTCGCTTGGTCTGCGTGCCGGCTACCGCAGACTCGCGCTGCGGCCGTATGCGGAGCTGGACCTCGGGCCCGGCTTCACCGGGCGCCTCTTGCGGCCCTTTCTGCGCGCCGCGTTCGGCGTCGAAGTGAAGCTCACCGACAACTTCGCGATTGGTCCGAAGCTGGGTTACGGGCAGCTCTTCCAGTATTCCTCGCCGGGCGCTTCGACCGATGCGCGCTTTCTCTGGCTGGGCCTTTGCATCGCGTTTCACCCCGAGCCTCCCGAGATGACGCAGGTCACGAGGTACGTCGACCTCTACCGGCACCACGTCATCTACGACCATGCGCCGCCGGAGGACGCCTCGTCGTCGCCGCCGACAGCTGCAATCGAGCCATCGCCCGAGCTACTGGCGTTGATCGACGAGGCCGTGCCTGCCTCGCAGGTCGAGCTGCTCGCGCCGGTGCTCTTCAAGTTCGACGCGGACGCGCTCGAGGCCATCGGCGTGGCGATGCTGCACGAAGTCGCCCGCGAGCTCGGACAGCGCAAAGACATAGAGCTGCTGGAGATCCAGGGCTACGCCGACGCTCGCGGCCCTGTTGACTACAACCGTGCGTTGTCGGGACGTCGCGCCCAGCGCGTGCTTGCATGGCTCGTCGAACATGGGGTAGCACGCGAGCGACTTCGGGTAGCGGCCGAGGGCGCCAGCGGCTTTGTCGAGCCCGGCCATGCGGAGCCTGCGCATCAGCAAAATCGCCGCGTGGTGTTTCGCGTCATCCGCACGGGGACGCCATGAGGCTGCTGCATCCGCGCCTGTCTTTTCTGCTCTTCTGCACGGCGCTCACGGTGTCGAGCAGCTGTGGTCGGGTGGGCGAGCCGCTCGTCGACAGGCGGCCTCCTCCGAAGAAGATCCCCGGTGTCTTGCTCGATTGCAAAGCCCCGCCCGAGTGCGCCGACGTCGTGGGCTTGCCGAGAATGCCGACGCAGCCGCCGCTTGCAACTCGCGTCGACCTCGCAGCTTGCGGCGGCGCTGACGCCAACCACTGTGATGCATCCGCGGTCGACTTTGGCGATGGCGGAACGGGCTCCGCGGTCTCGGGTTGCGACACGACCTGGTCGCTGGATGGGCAAAGTGCTCCCGCACAAAGCTCGCTCGCCTACGAGTGCTCGCAGGTCCGGATCGTGGCGCAAGGCTCGGTGCCAGCGAGCAGGGTGCAGCTCGGCGCCGTGCAATGGGAACGCACCAATGTCTCGATCGAGGCGCAGAGTCCGCTCACGCTCGAGCTCGATGGTGCGGCGCTGCGCGACGTCTTCATCGAGCTTCTCGGGCCGATCACGCTGCGTTTCACCCACAGCCTGCTCTTCCACGGCGTTCGCATCACCACCGCCCAGACCAGCGTCGGCGTCCAACGCATCGAGCTCACCGACTTCGACGCGACCGGGCTCAGCACCGTCCGCGTCATCCGCTCCTCGACACTGATCGACGCCGCCGCGCTCGACCGGCTGATCGAGGACAAGCTCGAGAGCACCGGCGCTCTGCCCCAGGGCGCGACAGCGGCCATCACCTTCGATCTCGCCGACATCGCCATCAACGCCGCCGACGTACCGAAGCCCGCCAGCCTACTCACGCTGCGCTACATCGCTGGCGCTCCGTCCTTCACCGCTCGATTTGGAATTGCGGGTGTCGACCAGCCGATCGATCTCACGGGCACG
>JADGRG010000108.1 GCA_017881145.1 Sandaracinaceae bacterium
AAGCTTCTGCTCGCGGGCTACGTCGGGACGCGCAACACGGGCGCTGATGTGCGCGTCGAGGAGATGATCCGGCAGTTTCGCGTGGTCCTCGGCGACGACAACCTGGAGTTGAGCGCGCTTACTATCAACCCTGCGCTCTCCGCTGGCTATTTCCGCTCCGTGCGTCAGCTGCATATGCCGGCGGTGTTCCCGCGGTTTCTCTTCACCGAGTGCCCCAAGCACCACGGTGTGGTCGCCTGCGAAGGTTCGATGTTCAAGTCGAAGTTCGCAAACGCGCTCTCGACGATGATGGCCGGCGCGCTCGGGATGGCTGCTGTCGCCGGCAAAGTCAGCATCGGCTATGGCGCGGAAGCTGGGGACATGGACGACGGCTTGCGCGAGTTCGTGCGCAAGCAATGCCAGCACTCACTGGTGATCTGCCGCAACCAGCCTTCGCGCCAGTTGCTCGAAGGCATGGGCATTCGCACCAAGAGTGGCACCGACACGGCGTGGACCTTCGAGCCCTCACCACCCGAGGTCGGCGAAGCCTGTCTGCGGGACGCTGGTTGGGATGGGCGCCGGCCGCTTTTGATCGTGTGTCCGATCAATCCTTTCTATTGGCCCGCCAAGCCAGACCTGGTGAAAGCCGCTGCGCACAAGTTCTTCGGGCAGTTCCGCGAAGAGCACTACGACTCGATCTACTTCCACACTTGGTCGGAGGCTGCTGAGCGCCGCTACCACGACTACCTCGACGGTCTTGCCGAAGCCACCAACGCTTTTGCCGCCGAGACGGATGCATTCGTGGTCTGTGTCGGCACCGAGCAGCTCGATCGGCGGGCCTGCGCGGATCTCTCGGCGCGTCTTACACACCCAGCGCCGCTCCTGGTCAGCGACGAGCACGATATGTACACGCTGGTCAGCATCTTGCGGCATGCCTCGCTGCTGGTGAGCTCGCGCTACCACGCGATTGTCACCTCCATGGCCGGTGGCGTTCCGTCGATCGGCGTGACCATGGATGAGCGCATTCACAACTTGCTCCACGACCGCAAGCACACCGATCTACTCTTGCGCGTGGACGACGTAGGGCTCGGCTACAATCTACTGTCGGCCATGCGCTATGGCTATGCGGAGCGCGAGCGTATCCGTGCGGATGTGCTGCGCTTCGTGCCCGCGCAGATTCGCGTGATGGGGCAGATGGGCATCGACCTCGAAGCCGAAGTGCTGCGCGTCTACCCGGACTTCCCACGGCGTGACGTTGCCCGCACGCCGGAGAATTATCTGCCCTCGCTTTCACCGAATCTCACAGCCTTGATGGAGGCCTCTGCATGAGCTTCGTCGCCGACATTCTGCAAGCTGCACGGGCACGGGGTGGAGAACCCCTCCTCATCGAAGTCCACGGCACCGAGTTGCAGGCACATTCCGGCGCGCAATTCGTCGAAGCAGTCGCTCAAGTGCGGGGCTACCTGGCGGAGCGGGGGATCAAGGCGAGCGATCGCGTCGCGCTCTTGGCGCCGAACTCGGCACGCTGGGCGGCCGTCGACGTCGCCATCATGGCGAGCGGTGCCGTGTGCGTTCCGCTCTATGCGCGACAGGATCCGCGCCAGCTTGCCGCCATGCTGCGCGATGCAGCGCCGTCATTGCTGATCGCTTCAGATGCGGCGCTGGCAACCGCGATGGCGCAGGCGTGGCCAGAGGCTTGTCCGATCGCACGCTACGACGAAGTGTTCGCCGCGCAGCCGCTGCGTGACCCGACCCCGAGTGCTGTAGGCGCTGCGCCGGTCACCATCATCTACACCTCCGGCACCAGTGGCGAAGCCAAGGGCGCGGTGCTCACGGGTGACAACATCGAGTTCATGCTGGATGTCACCGTGCTGCGCATCGCCCAGATGTCGAAAGGGCAGCGCAGCGAAGACCGGGTGTTTCACTACCTGCCGTTCTGCTTCGCCGGCTCGCGCATCATGCTTCTCTCTCAGCTCCGGCGCGGCAATCCGCTGCTACTCTCGACCAACCTCGACAATCTTCAGGAAGAGCTACGCACGGCACAGCCGCACTACTTCCTCAACGTGCCGGTGCTGCTGGAGCGCATTCGCAAGGGCGTCGAGACGCGGCTCTCGGGCATGGGACGGCCTCTTGCAGCGTTGCATCAGCGCGCATTCGCTGCCTACCGCGTTGGGGAGAACCAGTCCTCGGGCATGCGCGATCGGATGTGGCTCATGCTCGCGCAGAAGCTGCTCTTCCCGCGAGTCAAACAGCTCATCGGCCCCAACCTGGAGTTCTTGGTCTGCGGCTCAGCGCGCCTGAGCGAGGAGACTCAACGCTGGTTCCAGATGATCGGCTTGCCGGTCTACCAAGTCTACGGCCTGACCGAGACCACCGGCATCGTCACCATCGACGACACACGCCACGTGCAGTCGGGGCGCGTCGGTTACGCGGTGCCGGGCTGCGAGATCAAGTGCACGAGCGATGGTGAGCTGGTCTGTCGCGGCCCCAACGTCTTTCCCGGCTATTGGAATCGACCCGGAGCCACCGCCGACATGATCCGTGACGGCTGGCTTTACACCGGCGACCAAGCCGAGATCGACGATCAGGGCAGCGTGCGCATCGTTGGGCGCCTGAAGGATGTCGTCGTGCCGGAGTCGGGGCACAACGTGGCGCCTGCCCCGATCGAGGAGAAGCTCGTGCTCTGCGGCGCGGGCATCGACCAGGCCGTGGTGGTTGGGCACGGGCGACCGTACCTGACTGCGATCGTGACGGGCCAGCTGAGCGATGCAGAAGCCCATGCTGCGCTCGAGCGAGTCAACGCGGAGCTGCCTCACTATCAGCGTTTGCGCAAGCTCTACAAGGCGCCCGAGGCCTTCACCATCGAGAGCGGTCTGCTCACCGCGAACCAGAAGCTGCGCCGCGCGGTGATCGAGGCGCACTACCAAGCCGCCATCGAGGAGATGTATCGATGATCTCGTGGGTACAGAGCCACGGCGTCTGCGAGCTCACTCTCGCGCATCCGCCCTGCAACGAGATCGGCACCGACGTGCTGGCAACGCTCGAACGTTTCGTTACCGAGATGGAAGTCGGCGACGCACGCGCGATCATCTTGCACAGCACGGAGCGCCTGGGGTTTTGTGCCGGCGCAGACCTGCGCGGGCTCTACGCAGGCATCAGTGAGCGGGAGGTGTCCGCGTATCTGCCCGAGCTGCGTGCGTTTCTCGACCGCGTGCACGCGGTCATGGACCGACTCGAGTCCTTGCCTCAGACGACCATCGGTGCGCTGCACGGGGTGTGTTTCGGAGGCGGTTTCGAACTGGCACTGACTTGCGATCTGCTGGTGGCCGACCGCACCACACGCTTTGGGTTTCCGGAGCTGCGCTTGGGCCTGATCCCTGGTTTTGGCGGCATTCCGCGTTTGCGGCGCGAGGTGCCCAACGCTGTGGTGCGCGACCTGATCCTCAGTGGTCGCACGCTCAGCGCCAAGCGTGCCTACGAGCTCGGGCTGGTGTCGCAGCTGGTGGCGGCGGGCGAAGCGCTCGACGTGGCGCGTGCGACAGCGCGTCAGGTAGCGCTCTTTGACCGGCAGGTGTCTGCGCGCGCCAAGGCTTTCATCAAGCCCGTCCCTCGCGCCGAGCTCGCAGCCGAAAAGGATCTCTTTCTTTCGCTCTTCGTCGAGCCTGGTGTCAAAGCAGCGCTCGCAGATTTCGTCTCCCGCAGCGACGCCATGCCCTACCTGCCGGCCCAGCCGCGGCAGAAGGAGGGCGGCTGATGCTCGACCTCTCCCGGCTTTCTTGTCTCGGCGAGGCGCTGCGCGATGCCAGCGTGACCTTCAAGTCCAACGTGGCCCTGATCGAAGCCGAGCGCCATCGCGAGAACGCGCGCTTCACCTACCGTGAGTTGACCGCCCAGGCCGAGCGCGTTGGCGCACGCCTGCAGGCGGCTGGCGTCGAGGCGGGTGATCGCGTCGCTATTCTGATGTCGAATCAGTCGCGCTGGGTGATTGCCGGACTTGCCGCGATGTGGAGTGGCGCAGTGCTGGTGCCGCTCGACTACAAGCTCAGTGCCAACGAAGAGCTCGCGCTACTCGCGCACTCTCGTCCAAAGGTGCTGATCACCGAATACGGCATCTGGCGCTCGTTGGTCGGTGCAAACGCTGTGGCCTTCGAGGGGACGCTGGTGATCGTCAGTGAGGCACCGGCAGACGCCGCTCTGGGCGGCGCAACGCGCTTCGAGGAAGGCGCGCAGACTGCGTTTCGCTTCGTGTCGCGCAAGCGCTCGGATGTGGCATGCATCGTCTACTCATCGGGCACCGGTGGGACGCCCAAGGGCTGCATGCTCCCGCACGAAAGCTACCTGGAGCAGGCGCAGGCGCTGGCCGCCATGTACACGATGGTCGAGACCGATCGCTATTTCTCCATCCTGCCCACCAATCACGCGCTCGACTTCATGTGCGGCCTGATTCTTCCGCTACTGCATGGTGCCGCCATCGTGCACCAACGAACGCTGCGGCCCGAGTTCTTGGCGCCGACCATGAAGCGTTACGGAATCACGCACATGGCGCTGGTTCCCCGCGTTTTGAAGGCTTTGCGCGAGCGGATCGAAGAGCAGCTCGCGGCTCTCCCGGAGTGGCAGCGCACGCTGGTCTCGGGTCTCATGCAAGTCAATGAGGTCGCAACGCTGCGCGCGCCCAAGCCCTGGCTCTCGCGCACGCTGCTCAAGCCCATTCACGAGCGCTTTGGCGGCAAACTCAAGTACATTTTCGCCGGTGGCGCCTTCGTGGATGCCGACCTCGCCGCCTTCTTCTATCGTCTGGGGCTACCGGTTGCGATCGGCTACGGCCTCACCGAGGGCTGCACGGTGCTGACCCTCAACGATGGCAAGCCCATGCGTTTTGACACGGTGGGTCGTCCCGTCGGTGGCGTCGAGCTTCGCCTGCGCAACCAAGGGCCTGACGGCGTGGGCGAAGTCTGCGTGCGTTCCCGCACCCTGATGCAAGGCTATTTCGAGGCGCCGGAGCTGACGCGTGAGGTGCTCGTCGACGGCTGGCTGCTCACCGGAGACCTCGGCACTCTCGACGCCGCCGGTCACCTGAAGCTGGTCGGGCGCGTGAAGAATCTGATCGTCACGCAAGGCGGCAAGAACGTGTATCCGGAGGACGTCGAAGCCGCGTTTGACTCGGTGCCCTGCGAAGAGCTTTGCGTCTTTGCCGAGAGCTACGTCTGGCCGCGTCGCGACCTGCAGGGGGAGGCTCTGTTGGTCGTGGTGCGCGCGCGCAAAGATGTGTCCGAGGCAGAGTCGCTTGCAGCCATCAAAGCCAGCAATCAGAAGCTCGCAGATTTCAAACGCGTGACCTCGTATCTCTTCGTCGATGCCGAGTTTCCGCGGACCGCGTCGATGAAGATCAAGCGTGAAGCGTTCGCCACGCAGCTCCGCGCTCTCTCGCCATCGGCACAGAGGCTTCTATCGTGATGGACAAGCCGAAGCTGAAAGTTCTAGCGATCGTCAACCCGGCTGCCGGGAACGGCCGCGCCGCGAAGCTTGCGCCCACCGCGCTACAACGCCTGCGTGCAGCAGGGGTAGCCGTGGAAGTGCGTCAGACGTGCGCTCCCGGTGACGCGACGCTGATGGCTCGCGCTGCGCTCGCCGAGGGCCACCGACGTTTCATCGTGGTTGGTGGCGATGGCACGACCTTCGAGGTGATCAACGGGCTTGGCTCACACCTCGGCGCAAGCGATCCCCGAGAGCGCGTGACACTAGGGTTTCTTCCGCTCGGCACGGGCAACTCGTTTCTGCGCGACTTTGGCGACGGCAGCGCGGAGCAGGCGAGCCTGGCCATCATTGCCGACAAGAGCCGGCCTTGCGATGTGGTCAAGCTCACGCACGCCGACGGCGTTCTCTACTACATCAACCTGCTCAGCTTCGGCTTCGTCGCCGATGTCTGCACCCTCACCAACCGTCGGTTCAAGCGCTTCGGCGCAGCAGGCTATGGCCTGGGTGTGCTGGCGACGTTGGCCAAGCTGCATGCGCGAACCGTGCGGATGCAGCTCGATGGCGGGGCGGTGTGGGAGCAGGCGGCGACGTTCGTCTCCATCAACAATAGTCGCTTCACCGGCGGCAACATGATGATGGCGCCCTACGCCGATCCGAGTGACGGCCAAGTGGACGTCGTGGTCTGCGGCCCAATGACGCGCACGGCGTTGCTCGAAACCTTCCCCAAGATCTTTCGCGGACACCACGTGCACCATCATGCTGTGACGGCGTCGCGCGCGCGCGCGGTCGACCTCTTCGAAGAGCAGCCGCTCGATCTGATGATCGACGGCGAAGTGATTCGTCATCAGCCCAAGCGCATCGAGGTCGTTCCCGCTGCGCTCGATGTGCTCTTGTGAGTCGCCCCGCCATGAAGCTCGTGATGCCCGATGGTCGCAGGGTACGTGCCGAGCAGAAGCGCTCGGAACGGCGCGAGCTCATCGTGCTGGCGGCGGAGCGCATCTTCCGCCAGCACGGCTACCATGCTGCGTCGATCACGGACATCATTGATGCGGCGGGCATCTCGCGCGGCAGCTTCTACCTCTACTTCGACAGCAAGGACGCAGTCTTCTTGCAGTTGATCGAGCGCTTCGTCGGCTTCATCACCGAAGCACTGCAGGTGGTGGACCCAAAGCTCCCCGAGCCAGCCAAGCGCATTCTGGAGAACGTGCAGCGCGTGGTGGATGTGGCGTTCGATCATCCGGATCTCACCATGGTGGTGCTGCGCGAGAGCCGCGGCCTCAACGCCCAGGTCGACGCCAAGCTCGACCGTCTCTACGGCCTTCTGCACGAGATGGTCGAAGGTGCGCTCGTCAATGGAGACAAGAGCGGCCTCACGCGCAAGGTGAACGAAGCGGTCGTAGCCACCGCGCTGATCGGCGCCTTCAAAGAGGTCTTTCTCTGGCATCTGGCTCTGCCTGTCGCCGAGACGCCGGAGCGAGAGGTACTTGCCGAGTCTCTCTTCGAGTTCGGGATCAGAGGCCTGCTGGTTTCCCCTTGAGCGCGGCTGACCCTGCGGCTCGTAGCAGGTCATCGATGCAGGTGATGACCGGCCAGGCTTCGCGCACCGTGGGTGGTGTCGGAAACTCTGCGTGACGCAAAAGTGGCGTCACCAGCGCACGGCGCAGCCGACGCGGCGGGCCGCAATTTCCGTTGACACGGGGGCAACTCGGATCAAAAAATGAAACCATGGCGTACAATTACGGGGAGACTGTGGGCTTCCCGGAGGCAGACACCGATACGCCGGCAGTCGACGCGGGTCGGCTGGCGGGGCTTTTCTGCCAGTTGAACCGCCGTGAATTCACTGGCCTCGCGCAAGTCGAGACTGCCGACAAGTATTCCGTCTTCGCGTTTCGGCAGGGCAAGCCTGTTTACGTGGAAGAATCGTCGGCAGGTGCGTCGATCGGAGATCTGCTCCTTGCGCGTGGCCTGCTCACGCGCGAGCAATATGCAGACGTCGTCGGGCACATGACGGAGAGCCTGGTCGAGAGCGAAGACCTGGTCTTCTGCGAGCAGGTGGTGGCCCTTGGGTATCTGAGCGCAGAACAAGTGCGCACCGAGATGTCCGAGCGCGTGCGCGGCAAGCTCATCCAGGCGATGGGTATGGTTGGCTGCAGGGTCGAGCTTGACGAATCCGAGGAGGCGTTGAGCGGTATGGGCGACTACGC
>JADGRG010000109.1 GCA_017881145.1 Sandaracinaceae bacterium
CATCAACGGCCGCACATGGCGCTCGGCTACCAGACGCCCGATGCGTTCTATCGCGGGCTCTGCCGCAACGCAGCCTGAGCTGCTCACCTCAAACCCACGCGCAGCGCACAAGTTATCAGTCTCCCCCCGGCCCCCCTCGCAGAGCGATCCGGATACGCACAGCCGCCTATCGACGACCAAGACCTCTCTGAAGTAGAAGACCCAAGACGACGACGACGAATGATCAGATCTCAACCAGAGCAGACTCCACCTTACCAGACCCCGTTTCTGGTCTAGAGAATGGGGTCCACCTCACCAGGCGACGTATTGCACCTTCTGCGCAACAAGAAGGCCTCTGCCCTCCCCTTTTCTGCGCGGCAGAAGACCTGGAGCACGGCGTGAGGTGAGCGGCGGCGAAGATGGGGTGATGCGGATGGTGCGAGGTAGATGCCGCTTCTGGGTCACCTCGCAAACCTGGGACCGATCACCGCAGCCGAGCTCTGGAACGTCGACGCCTGGCTGCCGGTGCTGCTCTTCTGGGAGCTGGGGCTCCTGCTCTTCTATCTGATCGAACGTGGTCGGCTGCGACCGCGCTAGTTGCGAGCTCAACGAACAGCTCTTGCGCTCTCAGGAGTCGTGCGAGCCTGCGAGCTTGGGCTCTCCCTTCTGCCGAAACACTCACCGAGCGCGCCGCCCAGTAGGCCGCCGAGCGTACCCACGCTGCCGTGGTATGCGCCGACGATACCGCCACCGAGGGTGAGGTCGAGTGCGCGGCCGAGACTGCCGCCGAGCGCACAGACGAGGTCTTCGCCGAGTCTCCCGCGGCGAGCGCGGCCGAGCGTGCCGCCGCGTAGGCCGCCTTGAGCTGCCGGTCCGTCGCCTTGCCGTCCAGCCACGCGCGCTTGACCGCGAGAGCAGCCCACGAGCGAGGGTCCGGCTCGCGTCCCGCCTGGCGCTCCGCCTTGAGAGCGCGCTCGGCGCACCACAGAGCGAACTCGCAGAGCTCGCGGGTCACGTCACGGACAGAGAGCACCTTGCATTCGCTGGCTGCCGCCTGACTTCTTCCGTGGATGATCGTACCGCGAAGCTCCACGCTGCAGAGGATTGGGCCTGCGGCATAGCGCAGCGCATCGAGCAGCTCCGCCGAAGCGTGGTAGCCCAGCTTGCGAAGCACGGGTTTCATGTCGGGTGCGAGACGGTAGACCCTTCCCACGCGGAGCTTCCGGTCCGGAGTGGCGAAGACATAGCCGTGCATCACCTCGCCCATGCGCGCCTGCCTGGCCTCATCCCGCGTCCGCTACGAGATGGTGATCCAGGTTTGCTTGGCGGACCCGTGTAGCAGGCCGTGCCCATCGAACACTGCGGTGCCCGCATGCACTTTGCGACCCTCACGGCCCAACGACCAGCCGATCACCACGTAGGAGGTCGCCGCCATCAGCGGCAACGACAACTGTGCGCACATCTTGCCGAGCAGGGCCTGTGTCGGGTGTGCCGCGGCGAAGTATCCCGAGCAGTCCAGCGCCGCCCAGGCAACAGCGAGCGGAATCGTGCCGTCCACGCCTGCAAGCGACGCGTCGGGAACGAATGACGCTGCGACCAGCACCCCATCCGGCGCGCGACCCGGAAAGATCCGCAGACCATCGCCTGCTGCGCGTGCAGGCCCGCAGGTGAAGCAGCCGGGGAACGCGTGGCTCTCGAAACCTGCATAGTGCTGCGACCAGAGCTGCGCCTGCGCGAGCGAGGGAGGATGCGGCACGTCGAGGTCCAGCGTGGCATGCCGGGCTTCGGCGATCACCGTATCTCCATCGAGCAAGCGCGCAGGATCGCCGGCCGCGAGGGTGAGCGCGCGATCGAGCGGTGGTGGCTGTCGCAGCATGACTTCGAGCGGCTGCCCGAAACGCTCGGCCAAGAGGCCACACACGTAGCCGCCATTGCCGGAGTTCGGCGGACCACAGAAGCGACGATTGACGATCAAGGTATCGGGCATGGAGGAGTGCTCGAGTGGGTAGCCTAGCAGGGATCGCGTTCAGCCAAGTCGCCGGCGACCATGGCCACCAGCAGCAGCAGCACCAGGGGCGCCAGATGCGCCAACAAGCGGTTCGTGCTGTCTCGGAGCGACAGGAAACTCGAACGGCCTCTCGGCTTTCCGTTCTGGTTGACCGGTTGCACCTTCTGCGAAACAAAGAAGGACTCTCCCATCCCCTCTTCTGCGCGGGAAGCGGGGCGTCAGGACTTCAGGAGCGGCTCATTCGCCGATCTCTCTCTTCAGTCGCACCACGCTGGCCGCTATCGCAGCGGAGGCTGCCCAGTACGCCGAGCCGCCGTTGAGCATGTGTGTCGCCTTGTCGTGATGGCCGGCGTTGATCTCGGTGGCGACCAGTGCGGCCTGCTCGTGGAACTCGGCATGGTGCTGGACGAGCTCCGCGAAGGGTGCGCAGTGCCCATGGTGACGCTTGCCCGGGCCGCGCAGCCACTTGCCGAGCTCGCAGGCGTCGTCGCGGCGGATGGTGTTGGGGTCGAGCTTTTCCCTGCTCGCCATGGCCTGGCGCAGCTTGACCTTCCACCTCACGTGCGTGGCAATCGCGTCGTCGAGCTCCATGGCGTGTGGTCCTGAGGGACGACTCCCCTGTCGCCGCTGAGCGGATCATGCAGCGTCGGCTACGTGAGCTGCAACTGGAACGCGTCAGAAAGGCCGGTAGCGAGAGCGCGCGCCGCGCGCTCCGCGCCAGCGCAAACGCCCCAGGTCCGTTCGGCCGGGCGACCGGCGCCGCTCGAGCGCTGCCGCCGTTGGCTTCAGCCGGGCGAGCCAGTGTCGCACTTGCGCCGCACAGTGATGGCTTTCACCCGCGGGCTGACGTTCTTGACGTCGCTGCAACGGTTGCTGGCGCTGGTCTCTCCGTAGAACTCGACCTTGACCTCTACGTACTTGTGCTCGGCCTGGCCGCCTGCCTTCAATACTGCATCGAGCGAGGTGGTGCTCAGGCTCGATGGTGCACCGTGCCAGTGGCAGCCACGCGGCTTGCTTGAGTGCGTCCACGGAGTCGGCGGAGCGTGCCTGGAAGACGATCCAGGTCTGGTCGGGTGTCTCGGCGGTCCAGCTGAAGTCGACCCCGTGGTGTACAAGAACTCGATCGTCGATAAACGGCCATGATGTTCCGCTGTTGCAGGCGTGATCGCCTGGGGAGGCGGAAGGCGGCATTAAACATGCGGCGGGTGCCCTACCCCCCGCGCGGCGGTGCTCTTCCGGTGTGCAGCGGTGGCGTCCCAGTGCTCGGAGCGGAGACGCAGTGGACGCCAGCGCGCAAAAGCGAGCTGCGCCAGGCGGTATTCGCGACCGGAATGATGTAGTTATGTAGCATCGTCGGCAGTTCACTCGCCGCTCTGACGCTTCCATGCTCAAGCTCTGCTCCCGCGCACCGTGGATCGTGGTTGTGGCCGGGCTCTTCGCCGGCTGCGGCGCCTCCGACGCACCTTCGACCCTGCCGCATTGCTGGATCAGGTCCTACAGCGCCCAGGTCGCAGTGAACTACTTCGACAAGGTAGACG
>JADGRG010000110.1 GCA_017881145.1 Sandaracinaceae bacterium
AGCGCCTGGCAGGAATTCGCCCGGCGCTTGGCGCACGAGATCAAGAACCCGCTGACGCCGATCCAACTCGCGATTCAGGAAGTGCACAAGAGCTATCGCGGTGATGACGCGGGCTTCGCGCGTCGGCTGCAAGATGCCCGCAGCATCATCGAAGAAGAAGTCGCCACTCTACGCACGCTGACCAGCGAGTTCAGCGCGTTCGCAAAGTTGCCGGAAGCCACGCTTGCGGCTGCCGACTTGAACGACTTCGTCCGCGAGGCGAGTCCTTCGCTGCAGGGCATCGTCGATTCGTTCAAGACCGACGGTCGCGAGATCGAGTTGCGCGTCGAGCTTGCAGAGGGCGCGCTGCCGGTGCGCATCGACGCGATGATGCTCAAGCGCGGCCTCGACAACTTGGTGCGCAATGCGGCGCAAGCGCTGCGCGACCAAGATCCGTCGCAGCGCGCTGCGCAGAGCGTGGTGCTCCTGCGCGTGCGTCGCATCGAGCGCGAAGCCGCTCTGCTCGAGGTGCTCGACAACGGACCGGGTGTGCCCGAGCGCGATCGGCAGCGCATCTTCGATCCCTACTTCACCACCAAATCCGATGGCACCGGCCTCGGTCTACCGATCGTAAAGAAGGTCGCGCTCGAGCACGGCGGCGAGATCACCTGCGGGCAGAGCGAGCTGGGCGGAGCCGCGTTCCGCATCCACTTGCCTCTGGCGCGCTGATCCGCTGCCAATTCCATAGCGATTTCTTACACTTACAAGAGATAAATTTGACGGCTCGCCGGCTTGTTGCTAGCGTTCGAGGCTGGCACAGCGAGGTCTGGACGCAGGGCAGGGCTGCGGCGTCTGGTCGATAGGACGCGGTGTCGGAGGACGGCCACGTGCGGGCATCCAAGTCCGGTAGCATCGAAGCGAAAGTCGAGCTCTTGCGCGAGCTCGAGGCCAAGACGCCACCTGTGGCGCTCGCCGAGTATCGCGCGCGACTCAGTATGTCGTGGATCCACCACGACAGCGCCATGGAAGGTGTAGTCTACGATACCGGCGAGCTCGCTTCGGCGCTGAAGAACGTCGCGCCCACCGACAGCGCGCGTATCCCCGTCTACGACGAGATTCGCCAGTTCCAGAGCGCGATCGACCTGATCCGCAAGCTCGCGCCCGACCGGAAGGTTGCGGTCGATCTGGAGCTGATCAAGCAGCTCTACGTGACGCTCGCTCCCGACGAGCCCGAAGCCAAGTACCGCAAGGACATGCCCTTGCATCGGCTCTACTTCCACGAGATTGCCACGCCCGACAAGATCCCCGCGAAAATGCGGGCGCTGGTGCAGTGGATGGAGAGCGACGACACGCAACGCACCATGCACGTCACGCGCATCGCATCGCGCGCGCACTACTTGCTCCTGCAAATCTATCCATTCCCCAAGCACAGCGGGAAGGTCGCGCGCCTGATGATGAACCTGATGCTGCTGCGTGAGGGCTACCCCCCCGCCATCCTGCACGAGACCGACCGCCAGCGTTACTACGAGGCCCTACGTAGCTCGCCCGACGCGACCGCCCACCTCGTCCAAGAAGCGCTCGAAAACTCCCTGCACAGCACCATCCGCTACTTCCAACGCCTCCAAGGTCTGAAAGTAGATACCTTCTAAACAGAGACGCCTGGACCGCGATCCACCATCCGTCGGGGTTGGGGCCCCGACCCCAACCGGGCGATCCGCCCCCGCTTTCTGCGGTGCGTGCTCACCTACAAGATGTAGGCTCCGCCCGCTCCTCGAAACCGGGGGCGCCTCGCTCGTATCTCTCGCTCCATGCGTTCCTGTTTAGAAGGCACCGCCTTCGGGCCTGCGTGGGGTCCCTCGCGCGCGGCCCGCCCGCGGGATGCGATCGTGCGCCGCCTCTCCCCCCTTTCCCACAAGCTTCATCACTGCTAAGAAAACGCCCCTCTCCGCGCCCGCTGGGTGTCGGGTCTTCAAAAGGACAAGCTCGTGAACCACATCTCACTCTCGGCGCCCGTGCGCGCCACTCTCGCTGGCGCGGTGCTCCTCGCCTCCCTCGTCGGTTGTGATCAGCTCAAGGCAATGTCCGGCCAGGCCGCCGCGACAAAGGCTTCGCCCACTGCATGCGCCGATTACACCAAGCGGCTCTGCAAAGAGTCTGGCGACGACTCGCCGATTTGCACTTCCGTCAAGAGCACGGCTGACCTGCTCCCGCCCGAAGCCTGCGCCGCTGGCCTTGCCAACGTCGCCTTCACCATCAAGAAGCTCGGCGAGAAGCGCAAGAAGTGTGACGAGCTCGTCACCAAGCTCTGCGCCGACATCGGTCCGACCACGCCCACCTGCGACATGGTCAAGACGCACACCAAGACCTTCCCGCCCGAGCGCTGCGACATGATGATGCAGCACTACGCCGAGGTCGTCGCCGACCTCAAGCGCCAGGAAGAGAAGAACAAGCCCCTGGCTCCCGAGAAGATGGCGAAGCTGACCGCGGGCGATGCGCCTTCGTTTGGTCCGACCGATGCCAAGGTCACCATCGTCGAGTTCTCGGATTTCCAGTGCCCGTTCTGCTCGCCTGCGGCTAACGCGGTCCAGCAGCTCCGCGCCAAGTATTCCGACAAGGTTCACTTCGTGTTCCGTCAGTTCCCGCTCTCCTTCCACCAGAACGCGCACACCGCTGCGGAAGCCACGCTCGCTGCCAAGGCCCAGGGCAAGTTCTGGGAGTTCCACGACAAGCTCTTCGCGAATCAGCAGAAGCTCGACCGTCCTTCGCTCGAAGGCTTCGCCAAGGAAGTCGGACTCGACGTGCCCAAGTTCAAGAAGGCGCTCGACGACAAGACCTACGCGCCGACCGTCGATGCAGAGCAGAAGCTCGGCGAAGAAGTTGCCGTCGATGGCACGCCGACCATGTTCCTCAACGGTGCGCGCATCGCGAACCCGACCGACTTCGACGCGATCTCCAAGCAGATCGACGCTGCCCTCAAGACCGCTGGCTGATCTAAGCGACCGCCGCGGTCGCGCGGTCGCGCGGTCGCCACTACCGAAAACCGGAGCCCGCACGCAGCCGCAGCCCGGCTGTCTGCGGGCTCTGTGTTCTTCAAGGCAAGGGTGCGGGTGGAGCAGCCGGTGGAGCAGCTCCGCATCGCAACGGCCTTCTGCCGGAGTAGCGGACGCGCGGGTGCTCGGTGTCGAAGAGCGCTGGATCTCTTCCATCGAGGCGCTGGTTCGGAAACGATTGCAGCCCAGTGACCAGCGCGTCGCGCATCAGTCGATCGCGATGCACCTGCAGGTTACCCTCGGGCAGCGAGAGCGGGTTGAGCAGGCCTTCGCCGTGGCTGGCGAGGAAGTCGCTGGTAACGATGGTGAGCATCTTCTCTGCCGGCAAAGGCTGGCCGTTGGGTTGCGTTAGCTCGACGACCAGGCGCTCACCCTCGCAGTGCGCGTTGGCGCGTAGCCCGGCGAGCGAGAGAAAACTGTGCGCTCCCGTCAGGCTCTCGCTGATCAGCAGAGCTAGCGTTGCAGCCGGCAAGCGCAGCGTGGCAAGCGCGTTGTCGAA
>JADGRG010000111.1 GCA_017881145.1 Sandaracinaceae bacterium
AAAAATGCGGCTATGCCTCGGTTCAGTTGAACCAGCGCCAGCGCATCAGGTCTGCCAGACGCGAGTGCTTGCGCTTCCGCCCGCTCGAGCAGTGCATCAGTGCGGGGCCCTGCGGCCGGTCCGTCGCTTGCGCTTGCCAGCCACGCTTCCGAGCTGAGCGCATACGCCGGGTGCTCCGGCACGCCCGAATCCAGCGCCAGCCTCACATACCGGCTCGCGAGCGCTGCACCGGTCAGCATATCGACGCCGCGCAATCCGCGTGCCGCCGTCCACAACGTGTCGAGCATCTGCCGCTGCGCTGCGGGAAGCTCGCCGGCGCGTTCGCGGAACGACAGGCCTCGCACGTATAGTCGCGCGCGCTCCCACGCGAGCGACATCCATGCGCTTCGCGGGCTGTGCGGCAACCCTAGTCCGACGGCGTGCAACACTTCATCCAGCAAGGCCTTTCCATCGTCGATATGCCCGCTGATGAGCAGCTGTTCTGCCGCGCGCCGCTTCAACGCGAGTGCAGGCTCCTGCTCTGCCCCCTTCGCGGCATCGAGGTACGCGCGAGCCGCATCCGCGCCACGTCCGGCGTTCGCCAGTGCCTCACCCAGCTTCGTCTGCAGCTCGCGACGTGTCTCCTCACTCTGCTCACCCAGCTCCAACGCCTGCGTGTAGAGCGACGCCGCCTGCTCGAACGCCATGGATGCGCTGGCCGCTGCTGCTGCCCGCGCTGCATAGAGTGCTGCGGCTCTGCGATCACCCGCGCCCGCTGCGTGCAGCGCCAAGTGTTCGGCGTCGACGTCCTTCGCCTCGAGCAGCATTGCCAGCAGACGAGCATGCACTGCCCGCAGCCGCTCGGTAGAGAGCGAGCGCGAGAGACTCTCGCGGATCTTGTCGTGGTAGCACTCGACATTGCGCTCTTGTCCGCCACCACTGACCCGCAAGAGCCGCTCTGCGACAAGGAGATCGACTTGCGCGTGGTTCGCGCCGGACACGTCGATCGCAAGTTGCTTGCCAAGTGGCCGACCTGCGACGGCGACCACTTCTAGCAGGCGAAGGGCAGCAGGAGTCAGCGCGTGCGCGTGCGCAAGCACGGCCTCGTGTAAGGTCAGTGCCACGGCTCCTGACGACTGCAACGCCTGGTGCGAGAGCTCGCGCAAGAGGAACGGGCTGCCACTGGACTCGCGTGCAAGCTGCGGTGCCAGCTCGCGGTGCCGCGCGCCAAGAAAGTGCGCTGCAAGAGCTTGGGTCGCAGCTGGGTCCAACGCGCGCAACGCCAGCTCTTGCTCCTGCAACCGTGCGTTGTCATGCAGCTGTTGCTTCAACGCGCTGAGTAGCGCGTGGCTCGCGGCGCCTTCGCTGCGATGGCTGAGCAAGAGCAGGAACGCTGGCGGCTCGTGCTGCGCGAGCACGTAGCCGAGCAGGGTGACTGCGTCGCGGTCGAGCCAGTGCACGTCGTCGATGTGGAGCACGAGCGGTCGCCGGTCGCGGATGCGAGCCAGAAGCCCACAGAGCGCGGCGAAGGCACGCATGCGCAGCTCTTGCGGGTCGGCAACGTCTTTCTTCGGCGCAAGCGCCACGGCATCGATGCGTCCGAGGACGGGAAAGACGCGAGCCAGTGCGTAGACCTCGCGCGGCATGAGCGCCACGGCTTCGGCATGCGGAAGCCTGCGCAGAAAGCGGCTCAAATCATCGATCAGACTGTCGACGCCTTTGAACGGCACGCTCTCGCGCTCGTAGCAGCGACCCGCGAGCACCGAGGCGTGTCCCTGCGCGCGCAGCTCGTCGAGAAAATGCGTGACCAGCGCGGTCTTGCCCATTCCGGACTCGCCCGACAGGAACAGCACCGTGGCTTGTCCGCGAAGCGTCGCGTCCTAGGCTGCGCGCAGGTGCGCGAGCTCGAGATCACGACCAACCAGCGGCTCGCGCTCCGCAGCTGCTGCAGGGGTGGAGGGCGGTGCTGGACGCTTGGCTGCCATGCCTAGCGCGAGCTCCAAGGACTGTGCGTCCGGACGCTCGGATGGATCGCGGGCCAAGAGCGAGTCGCAGAGCGCCGCGAGATCGAGAGGCGCGTCGGGTGCATACGAGAGCAGCGCTGGCGCAGCGTGCGACTGCTTGGCAGCCAAGAGCTCGCCGACCGTTCCCTCGAATGGAAGCTTCCCGCTCAGCGCTTCGAAGAGCATCACCCCCAGCGCGTAGAAGTCGCTCGCGGCTGTGGCCGGTGCACCTGCCGCTTGCTCTGGAGCCATGTAGCCCGGCGTTCCGCTCACGCCTTCGTCCAACACCGTCTGCCCGACGCCGCCCGGCTCGGGACCCACTGCGAGGCCAAAATCCAGCACCACCACGCGACCCTCGGGCGTAACCAGCACGTTGCTCGGCTTGAGATCACGGTGCAGCTTGCCGGCGAGATGGAGTGCCTCGATCGCCGCCAGCAGCTGCGGGAGCGCCGCTCGCAGCAGCGTCTCGTCGAGCTTGTTGCCAGGACGCACCCAACGATCGAAGCGTTCGCCGTCCACCAGATCCATGGTGAAGAACCAGCGCTCACGGTCGGCGAAAAGCTCGTGCAGGCGCACCAGGTTCGGATGTGTAACGTCCGCCAGCGCGCGGAACTCGTTCTTCATCTGATAGACGCCGCGCGCATCCAGGCGGCTCAGCGTCTTCAGTGCCACGCGCGCTTTTCGCTGTGTGTCGAAGGCCTCGTAGACGATGCCCATCCCGCCCTCGCCGACGCGCCGAAGCACCGAGAACCGTCCGCCCGAGAGCGTGGCGCCGATGGAAAGCGGTGGGTGTGCAGCGGAGCTTCGTGTGGCGGTCACACGCGCCGCTTGGCGCAAGAGGGCGTCGAAGGTATCTGGCAGCCCGGGCGGGGCTTCGCTTGCAGATGAAGCGTGACCGGCCGCCAACGGCGGCGCGATCGACGAGTCCGGCAGCTCCGCATCCTTCACGGATTTGTTGGTCACCGCTGGCCCCCGGTGTTCAGGCACCGCGGCAAGACCTACCACGATGGTGTTGCCTGAGTCTCGCTAGGTTCGACGGCTCTCACCGACATCCAACCCGCAGAGTACCGCGCTGATCTCGTCGTGCTCTTGCTCGACGGCAAGCCCGTGCTCGGCATCGTCGTCGAAGCGCAGGTGGCGGCTGACGCACGCAAGCGCTTCGCCTGGCCAGCTTACGCGATCGGCCTGCGAGCTCGCATCCACTGTCCAGTCTGCCTGCTGGTGGTCACCCACGACGACGCGGTAGCGCGTTGGTGCGCCAAGCCCATCGACCTCGGCGGCGGAAACCATTTCACCCCGCTGGTGCTCGGGCCCGCCGGTGTGCCGGTGGTGACCAGCGCCGCGCAAGCCAAGGCCGACCCCGAGCTCGCCATCTTGGCGGAGATCGTCCTGAAGCTGCTCACGCTCAAGTTTGGGGCGCTATCGGCCAGCGCGAAGAAGCGCGTCGCGACAGCGGGTGTCGCCCAGCTAGATCGCATCGCAGAGCGCGTGCTGAGCGCTAAGACGCTCAGCCAGGTGTTCGCCTCGAAGACCAAGCCGACGAACAAGAAGCGCTGAGCCGCGTGGCTGCGCTCAATGCGTGCAGGCTGCGTGCAGGCTGCGCTGCCATGGCGGACGTCACATCTCCGCTGGCGCAGTCCCAACCTGGGTCAGGTCGCACGCGCGGAAGTAACCCGGGTCGGGACTCGCGGCTTCCATTCGTTTACGGTGTGAAGCGGATGTAGCGCTACTGGTAGCCTCCCGTGGGAGCGGGCGTCTGGTGAACCTACGCCGCCTTCTGCCGCGGCCGTGCGCGCTCGATCTTCAGCGCCGCTCGATAGCCCGTCGCGCGAAGCGCACGCAAAAGCGACTCGATGCTGGCCTGCGGGTCTCCACCCTCCATTCGCGCCACGCGCGGCTGGCTCGATCCAATGCGCTTGGCAAGCTCGGCCTGCGTCATACCCGCCTGCACGCGACCCTTCTTGATTGCCGCGCTGAGCGCGATGCGCGCTTCGATCACGGCCATGTCCTCGTCGGAAACACCGAGGAACTCCTGGACCGTGGTCTCGCGACCGCCCATCGCCTTCAGGTTTCTCTTTTGTCGATCGGTGAGCTTCATCG
>JADGRG010000112.1 GCA_017881145.1 Sandaracinaceae bacterium
CTTCCACCGCCGTGGCCGCACAGCCAGGCTCGGAAAGGCGAGAGCCTGGTTGCTCGTGCTGCCTGGCTCGTCCGGCGACCCGTGGCGCTGGTGCTTGGTCATGCCTTGGCGTCGTCGTGGCCTGCAGACGCAGTTGGAGACGAAGAACGCGACGGAGCGCCGATGGCGCGCACGATCGTCGCGCTCCTGACCGATCAAGGGAGAGGAACTGACCCCGGCTCGACGTGCGTGGTGCGTGCGGTCTGGCTGCCTCGACCGCTTCGTGGTGCCCTGGCCTTGCGGAAGAAGCGACGGTCCATCCACTCCGTGAACGGCCCCGCGACGAAGATGGACGAATACGCGCCGACGGCGATGCCGCAGCACAGAGCAAACACGATGTCGCGCAGGAGCGGCGTGCCCCACACGAAGAAACCTAGCACCGAGATCACCGCCACGCTCGAGGTGATCACCGTCCGGCCCAGGGTCTGCGAGGTGCTGGTGTTGATGACGTGCGCCAGCGACGCATTGCGCATGCGCGCCATGTTGTCGCGGATGCGGTCGTATACGACGATGGTGTCGCAGATCGAGAAGCCTATCACCGTGAGCACCGCGGCGATCGTGCCGAGCGTGACCTCTTTCTGTAGCAGCACGTAGATGCCGAGCGTGATCAGCGCGTCGTGCGCGAGCACGACCACGGCTCCGGGCGCAAACCGCAGATCGAAACGGAACGCGACGTAGCCCACGATGAACACGATGGTCGCCAGGATGGAGTCGATCGCCGCCTGTTTGAGCTGCTGCCCGGCCTTGGGACCCACCCACTCCGAGCGCAACGGCTTGTCCGGCGCCTTGTCCCCGAGCTTCTGCTTGAGCCCCTGCACCACTTTGTCCCCGATGCCGACGAGGCGCGCTTGAAAGCGGAAGTCCTCCGCGCGCCCGAACGCCGCGACCTCACGCACCTCCAGGCCAGCCCTGACCAGGGCCGCCTCGATCTTTCCGGCATCGCCGGCTTCGGTCAGCTGGATCGCGAGCTTGTCACCGCCAGGCGAGGCCTTGAACTCGAGTAACTTGTCCGCACCGAGCTCGCCCTCGAGCACTCTTCTTGCGTGCTCCACGCGTTGCACTGGCAAAGACGAGATCTCGGCCAAGCGCAGGATGTAATGATTGGCCTTGTCTTGCAGTCCGATCACCTCGGGATGACTGAAGCCGAGCTGCATCACCGTTTCGCGCAGCTGCGCCGAGCTCACGTTCCCCTTGAACGCGAGCTCGACCTCGGTGCCGCCCTTGAAGTCGATGCCGAACCTGGGTCCCGGCCAAAACAGCGACACCAAGCTCAAGAGGCACAGGCTGAACGACGTGAAGATGAACGGACGACGGTACTTGAAGAAGTCGTACGTGATGCCGGGCTTGAAGAACTCCATGATTCCCTCGGGCGCGTGCGCACTCGGAGTGCGTTCCTGCGCCGCAGCTTCTTGTACGGCCAGCACCATCATCGCGGCGTCAAGCTCGGATCCACAGTCATCAAGAATCGATCACGCGCGCAACAGTCGCTTCCACCACGGACGCCGCCGTCGGCGTCACCGCATGACGTTTTCCAGATGCGTTCCGGGGCAACTTTGAAATTTCGTTGACCAGGCCCGCGCTAGGTTCTGGACATGAGCTCCATTGGCCGTCTTCTGGTCACGCACCGCTCCAAGCTGGCGCGCATCACCGCGCTTGCGGGCGTGCTCACGCTGTGCCTGGTGATCATGCCTGCGGTGCCGCGACCGCTCGACGTCGAGGTTGATCTCGGTCAAGCGCACCAGCAAATCGTCGAGGTTCGCGTTTCGTACCTGCAGTCGGGCGAGGAGCTGCAGCACGTGGCGTTTGCATTCCCACAGGGCGCACCGTTGCGCGTGCATCACTCCCTGAAGGTGCCCGTGGGCGACGTCGAGGTGTACGCCGAGGCGCTGCGCGCCGACGGCAACATCGCATCGGAAGTCGCGCGCGTGCACGCACCTGCCGACGGCACGGTGCGCATCCACGTGCCGGTCGCCGCGCACTGACCCGGAGCGCTCACATCAGCGGCGAAAGCAGCCTGCCGAGATCCTCCGCCAACAGGCGCAGGCTGTGGGCTTCGGGCAAGCTCTGGCCACACGAGCGCAGGAGCTCCTCGAACCAGTGCTCGAGCAGCGCGATCTCGTGTGCTCCATACATGAACAGCGAGATCTCGTAGTCCAGGAAGAACGAGCGCATGTCGAGGTTGGCAGAGCCCAGCACGCCGATCTGGTGGTCGATCACGGTGACCTTGGCGTGCATCATGCCTGGCTGATACGGCAGGACGCGGCCACCCGCCTGCTGCAGCTCGCGCAGGTAGCTGACGCCCGCGAAGTCGGCGAGCCTGTGATTGGAGCGCGCCGGCACGATCACGCGCACGTCCACACCACGCCGGACTGCCAGCAGCAGCGCCCGCGACAGGCTCTCGTCCGGAATGAAATACGGCGTTGCGATCCAGATGCGCTGCCTGGCCTCGAAGAGCGCAGACAGGGTCGCATCGTAGTACCTGTCGCCCGGCACGTCGCGTCCGCTGGCGGCCAGCTGGATCGGCGAGCTGCCGCTGACGGCTTCAGGGGTGACAGCTGCGCTCGAGCCGGCCTGCCCCGGCGCAGGTTCCTGCTTGGCTGCGAAGGCCCAGTCCGAGGCGAACACATCGCCGAGGTGCCGGACCACCGGGCCTTCGACCAGCAGCATGACGTCCGCA
The DNA here is from genome assembly GCA_017881145.1 of Sandaracinaceae bacterium. GTDB lineage: Bacteria > Myxococcota_A > Polyangia > Polyangiales > JAFGIB01 > JADGRF01. The sequence continues at coordinate 2,717 of JADGRG010000112.1, forward strand.
AAGCGCTCGCTCGCAGGCGCCGGCCTCGGGCCCATGTACTCGTGGGCGAGGTTCATGCCACCCACCAAAGCCTGCGTCCCATCCACGAGGATCGACTTGCGATGATTGCGCAGGTTGCCCCTGCCGGGCAGACGCAGGCGCAGCATGGGCATGAACACCGCGAC
>JADGRG010000113.1 GCA_017881145.1 Sandaracinaceae bacterium
GACACCGTAAGCAACGGAATGTTGCAGAATGCCATCGCCGCCCAGGCCTGAGCAGCCGCCGACCCCAGTGATCCCCGGCACGCCCATGTCGGAGGAGACCACTCCCAGGTGCAAATCTTTCACGGCCGGGAAGTCTTGCTTGCCGTCACCATCCACGTCGCCGCTGGTCAGCACGCCGATCAAGCGCGGCATCTGTTGGACCAGAGCGGCTTGTTCCTCCGACATGGAGCCCGAGTTGTCGACCATGAAGAGGACGTCGAGTTGCCCGCCGCCGGCCAAGACGATCTGCTCGCAAGCGCCGCCGCGCCGACATTGCAGCGCGGTCGGGGGCGCAGGCACGCCGCCGTCGCCTATGCACATCGGTCGGCCGAACTCGTCGTAGCCAAGCACGCATGGCGAGCTCGGCATGCCGGCGTCATCCGCTGCCGTGCAGGTCGGCAACCCGAACTCGTTGACCTCACCTGGCCGCGCGCAGCCGCTGGGCGGTTTGGCAATGATCTGGGTGCCGATGACGGCAGCATCGCTGTTGCTGAACAGGTTCTTCGAGCCGTCGAGGCTCGCGTCTGCGCCCGGCCCTGCGCCGGTGGGCTTCTTGTGGCTTCCGGCGCAAGCGATGAAGCAGAGCAGAGAGCACGCGACGCAGCACAATCTAACAACACTAAGCAAGGCGCCCCCCGGCATTGATGGATGACTCATAAGCGCGTGGTTGACGTCGGTGAAGCACTTTGGTTCACCGAAAACGCCACGCCGTCGCCGAGCCCATGCTTGCCACTGCTGCCGCAGCAAGGCAAGTACCCTAGAACTGGGTCTTTAGGGTGGTCAGCCGCGATCATGACAGCTCACCTCCGCGTTGAACTCACGCGCTGGCGACCCCATGAAGGTCAGCACGCTCTTGTCTTCGCCGACGGCAACCTCTGCGCTCATCGGCTCCGGATTGACGTTGGTCTTCACGCTGCACGTCTGCGCCCGCTTGCAGGCGTTCTTCAGATGCACCCAGTGGTCGTAGCCATAGCCATTGAAGCTAGCCTCGGTCCGGACTTGCACGCAGCCGGACACCGGTTCCGGCTTGCCCTTCGGTGCTGGCTGCGCATGCAGGGTCGTAGTGCCCAGCCAAAGCAGGCAGGCTGCGCATGCGGACCATCCCCAGGCTCGAAGCGTGCCCATGTTGGAGACTTACTCGCTCGAACACTTCGCGCAAGCGTAGTGCGCGACGTCTCACAGCAGCGAGTGCGGCAAGCAGAGAGCGGCTTCGACTACTCGCGTGCGAGCTTGCGGCATTCCGCGACGAAGGAGCCCTGGGCTCGCTCGACGCAGTTGTGGAAGGCAGCGCGCGCGTTTGCGGTGTCGTGCAGGGCGCCGTAGGCAGAACCAAGCACCAGCCATGCGTCAGCGCGGTTCGGGCTCTTGCTCAGCACCTGGCGGGCTCGCTTGAGCGCGTCGGCCGGGTTACCGCTATTCAGGCTGCGGAAAGCTTGCTTGATCTGCGATTGCTGCGTTTCCGCAGCAGAGGCCGCACGGGACGCGGGGGAAGTGCTTCGTGCCTGCACCGGCGTGTTGTCGCGCGCGACGGGCTCGCCAATCACGCCTAGCTCCTGCGGAGGTAGTGCTTCGGCTTTGGCTGCCGCAACTTCGACGCTCACAACGGCCGCGATGGCGGCTGGCGCTGCATGCGGAGCGGTGGCGGCCACGGCGTTCGGTGGTGCCGTCGGCGCCACCACTCCCGCGGCGTCCAGCTCGACCGGGGTGGGCATGAGAACCTTGGAATAGAGGAGAAAACCGCCCAGCACGGTCGCCGAGACGACCAACATCACCACCGTCGCCTGCATGGCGCGCCGGGAGCTGGGTGAGAGCGGCGGAGCCCCCTCGTGCCACTCGTGCGCTTCGATCTCGACGGGTGCGAGCGAAGGCTGCGAGAAAAAGTGATCCGCAAAGCTGTCGAATTCGGTCCCTGATGCTTCTCGGTCCATCACTCGGTTGTGTGGCCGGCGCCCCGCCTTTCGGTCGGGCTTTTGATCAATATTTGCACGCTTTGTTCGGACTGGAACGCGAGCGGAAGGCTTCGCCGCCCCCGCACTCTTGGAGTTTCCCCTATCATTCCAATGTGTTGCGAGCCGGACTCGGAGTGCGATCCAAAGCCCGCGGGCGGCGGCTACACTCGCTGCCAGCATCCCCGTGCAAATCTACCGCAGCAATCGCATGGAGCGACTGGTCGACGCGCTCGCGAGCGTGGTCTCTGCGCCGCTTGGCGATCCACTGCAGCCCGAATGGATCTCCGTGTCGAGCTCCGGGATGGAGCGCTGGCTGGGGATGGAGCTCGCCAAGCGCCTGGGCGTCTGGGCCAATCCCGCCTTCCCCTTTCCTCGCCGGCTGCTCGAGCAAGTCTTCGCTCGGGTGCTGGGCGAGAGCGCCGCCAACGTCGCGGCCTACGAGCCTGCGAGCCTGCTCTTTAGCTTGGCTGTGCTCCTGCGTGAGCACGCAGCGTCTCCGGACCTCCTTTCGCTCCAACACTATCTCGCGAGCGACGTTCATGGCCGACGGCGCATCGCGCTGGCCGAACGCATCGCGCACCTCTTCGACCAATACGGGACCTACCGGCCGGAATTGCTGCTGGGGTGGGAGCGCGGCGAAGGGGACGACTTTCAGGCGTTTCTCTTTCGCGTGCTTGCGCGCAAGCACAGCGCAGCTCACATGGCTGCGCGCGCCCAGCGCCTCCTCCGGGCACTGCAGGCAGGCAAGGGTCCGATTCCAGGTCTGCCCGAACGCATCAGCGTATTCGGCGTCTCGACCTTGCCGCCGCTCCACGTCGAGCTCCTGGCCGCCCTCGCGCAGCGCGTCGAGGTGCACGTCTTTCTCTTGAGCCCGTGCCGCGAGTATTACGCTGACCTGCGCTCGGAGCGCGAGCTCGACGCGGAGCTGCGCAGGCGTGGCCGTGATCGCGACGATGATCTCGATGCTCTGCATTTGGGTGGTGGTCATCCGCTCTTGGCCTCGCTCGGCAGACACGGCCGCGAGCTGCAGGAAGTGCTCGAAGCGCAAGCGCGCTACCGCGAAGCTCCGACGGACCTCTACGAAGACCCCGGCACGGGTTGCATGCTGCACCTGCTGCAATCCGACCTGCTCGCGCTTCGTGATCGTGGCGAGGCTGAGGGTGGAGCGCAGCGCATCGCGATCTCGGAAGCCGACAACTCGATCGGCATCCACGCCTGCCACAGCGCGATCCGTGAAGTGGAGGTGCTCCACGACCAACTCGTCGAGCTGCTTTCGGACCCTCGGCTTGGACCGCAGGACATCATCGTGATGACGCCCGACATCGAGGCCTATGCGCCGATGATCGACGCTGTTTTCTCGGAGAGCTCAGCGCGGCCGCACGTCCCGTTTCGGATCGCCGATCGCGGTGCGCTGGCGACGCATGCGGTGCTGAGCGCACTTGCCGCCGCGCTCGACGTCATCTCCGGGCGCATGCCCGCCACTGCGGTGTTGGACCTGCTGGGTTTGCCTGCGGTGCGCGCGCGTTTCGAGATCGCAGCGGACGAAGTGGAGACCTTGCGCCAGTGGGTGGCGCAGAGCGGCATAAGGTGGGGCGTCGATGCCACGCACCGCACGCAAGTCGAGCAGCCTGCGCGGCAGGAGAACACCTGGCGCTTCGGCCTGGAGCGCTTGGTGCTCGGGTATGCGATGCCGGTTGATGACGACCAACTCTTCTGCGGCCGTTCGCCCGCGACTTTCGATGCGGGCGATGCCGACCTGCTCGGACGCTTCTTGGATTTCTCCGAGAGGCTCTTCGCGCTGCAGAGCGAGCTCGCGACACCTTGCCCCGTGACCGAGTGGAAGGCCCGCATCGAGCGCGTGCTCTCCACCCTGATCGCCAGTGACGCCGACACAGCGCACGAGCACCAGCTCTTGCGCCGGGGCCTCGGCACGCTCGTCACGCAGGCCACGCAGGCTGGTTTCGACGTGGCCATCGATCTCTTCACGTTGCGCAAGCAGCTGGGTCGCATGCTCGATGCGCGTTTGCCGGCGCACGGCTTCCTCGCCGGTGGCGTGACGTTTTGCCAACTCGTGCCGATGCGGAGCATCCCCTTTGCGGTGGTCTGCCTGCTCGGCATGCACGATGGTGCGTTTCCCGCCACCGAGACTCCGCTCGGTTTCGACTGGATGGCGAAACAACCGCGCGTGGGGGACCGCTCGCGCCGCGATGACGACCGCCAGCTCTTCCTGGAGGCGCTGCTCTCGGCGCGGCAGCGGCTCGTCATCACCTACCTGGGGCAGAGCATATATAGCGGCAAGACGCTCGCGCCGTCGGTGGTGGTGAGCGAGCTCATCGATCACCTCGCGCGCTCTTGCTCGCTCACGGGGGATGACCAAGAGACCGGTTTCTCCTCGCGCGTGAAGCGCATGGAGGAGCGAGTCTTGTTGCGGCACCCGCTGCAGGCGTTCTCCCCCAGATACTTCGGCGCCGATCAGGACCCTCGGCTCTTCAGCTACGCGCACGGCAACTGTCAGGGGGCTTCCGCTCTACTCGGTCCGCGTGCCCCGGCGCGTCCGTTCCTCGCGCACCTCGCCGCTGGCTCAGTGCCCATCCAGCAGCTCTCGCTCGGCGAGCTGGAAGCGGGAATCTCGCACCTGCAGCGCTTGCTGCTGCGCAAGCGGCTCGGCTTGCGCCTCGGTGACGAGCTCGCCTCGCTCGCCGATCGCGAACCCTTCGAGCTCGACCCTTTGTCGCGCTCCCGACTCGGTGGCGTTCTGCTCGCGCGCGCGCAGGACGGCGCCGATCTCAGCACGCTTCTGCCTGCGTTTCGTGCGCGCGGCAGCTTGCCGCTCGGATCGCTGGGTGAGCTTGCCTATCAAGGGCTCGCTGCGCAGGCCGATGAGCTGGCCCAGCTCTTCCACGCTCACGCGCAAGAACCGAAGCTGCCTGTGCAGGCCGTCGAGCTGCAGATCGCTGGCGTTCGCTTGAGTGGTGAGCTCGCGGATCTCTGGCCGAACGCGCAGCTTCGCGTGCACTACGCGCGCCTCGAAGGTCGGCGTGAGCTGCGCTACTGGGTGCGCCACGTCGTGCTGCAGAACCTCGCGCGCCTGCATCCTCGGGCCCACTTGCCTGCCACCAGCGTACTGATAGGTCGCGCGCCGAATGGCGAGGCTCGCGCGATTCGCTTCCTGCCACTGGCCGACCCCGAGGCATGTCTGGCCGACCTGGTCGCACTCTATCAGCTGGGCTGCAACGCTGCGTTGCCGGTCTTCGAGCGCGCCTCGCGTGCCTACCAGGAAAAGCTTTCGCGCGGAGCCTCGCCGCTTTCCGCGTTGGCGGTCGCTGAGTCTGCGTTCGCTCCCGAGCGTGATGAAGGAATCGGTGACCAGGGCGACCCCTACGTCAGGCAAGTGTATCGGGACTTTGCAGCCGTGCTCGACCAGCGCGAGCCATGCGATTTTCAGCACGGCGCGGCGCTCCTCTACGGGCCGCTGCTCGGCCATCGGCAGACGCTGTGAACGAGCTTTCTGCTCTCGACGCAGCCGCGGTTCCGCTCTGCGGCACCACCTTGATCGAGGCCAGCGCCGGTACGGGCAAGACGCACACCATCGCGACGCTCTTCGTTCGACTCTTGCTCGAAAAGAATCTGCGTGTTTCGGAGATCCTGGTGGTTACCTACACGCGTGCGGCCACCGCCGAGCTTCGTCAACGCATCCGGCAGCGCGTGGGCGATGCGCTCGACTTGCTCACGCAGGCCGGCGCTGCGACCTCGTCTTCCTCGCAGGCGCGGGCAGTGGGTGCGCCGAGCTCGGGGCGCGAAGTAGACGAGGCGCTCTCGGTGCTGGTGCTGCGCTCGCAACGGGCTGGCATGCTGGCGCGTGATTGCGCGCGCTTGCAGCACGCCCTGCGATCCTTCGATCAGGCTGCGATTCTCACCATCCACGGTTTCTGTCAGCGCGTGCTCGGTGCCAGCGCTTTCGAGAGTGGCTCTGCCTTCGACACGGAGCTGCAGGGCGATCAGCGCTCACTGCTTGCCGAAGTCGTGCAGGACTACTGGGCCCGCGAGCTCTACGATGCCTCTTTGCCCTTTACAGCCTACGTGCTGGCACACGTGCGCATCGAGGATCTGCTGCACTTGGCCGCGCGCGCGGCGGCCGATCCGGACTTGGTCGTCATCCCCGAGGCCGCGAAGGTAGACCCGAGCGAGTTGCTCGCGCGCTGGACGCTCGCGCACGACCAGCTTTGCAGCAGCTGGCTGGAGCAGCGAACCGAGGTGCGAGCGCTCTTCACGGTGCAGGGTCGGCTCAAGGCCACGATCTACAAACCAGAACGCATGCAAGAGCTCTGGTGGCCGAGCCTCGACCGTGCCCGCGAGTTTCGTCCGGCAGCGCTGCCGGATTGGCTGCGTCGGCTCACACCCGAGATGCTCGGTGATGGAGTGAGGAAGGGCCAGACCGCGCCGGAGCACGTCTTCTTCGAGACCTGTGCGCGCTTGCTTCGAGTCGACACCGAGCTTTCTCGCGCATTCAGCACGAACCTGCTGGCGTTGCAGCGAGACCTCTTTCGCTACGCGCGTGAGGAGCTCAATCGGCGCAAGTTGGAGCGCGGCGCGCAGAGCTTCGATGACCTTTTGCAGCGCTTGCGTGCTGCCGTGGAAGCTCCGAGCGGCGAAGCGCTTTTGCAGCGCTTGCGCGCGACTTTTCCGGCTGCGCTGATCGATGAGTTCCAGGACACCGACTCGATCCAGAGCGTGATCTTCCAGCGCATCTACGACCAACGCGCGCAAACACCGGGTTTGCTCTTTCTGATCGGCGATCCGAAGCAGGCCATCTACGGTTTTCGCGGCGCGGATGTCTTCGCTTACATGGCGGCCGCGCGGCTCGCCGGTGAGCGCTCTTACACGCTGTCCACGAATCGGCGCTCAGATCCGGGGCTCTTGCGTGCAGTGAACACGCTCTTTCACCGCGCACAGGCGCCCTTCGTGTTTCCTGAGATCCGTTTTCATGAGATCACCCCGGGCCCGGCTGCGCGCGAGTGTCTGGGTGGCTCGCTGCTCGGAAGAGCTCCCTTCGAGATCATCTTCATGCCCCGGCAGAGTGCAGCTGAGGGCGGCCAAGAGCCGATCGGGAAGATCGAAGGCCGCAAGCGCGTGGTCGAGAGTCTGGCCCAGGAGATAGTGCAAGTGCTGCACTCGGGTGCGACGGTCGCGCCTAGATGCGGGGTGTCGGTTCCGGTCGAGCCCAGGCACATCGCCGTGCTCTGTCGAACCAACCGAGAAGCTCTTGCCATGCAGACCGCGCTGCGCGCTCGCTCGGTGCCGAGCGTGCTCGAAGCAGAGCAGAGCGTGTTCGACTCGGAGACGGCGGGCGAGCTTGAACGGCTGCTAGCTGCGATGGCAGAACCCAGCGATGCCGCTGCCGTGCGTGGCGCGCTTGCGACCTCGCTTCTGGGTATGACTGGTGACGACTTGCTGACGCTCGCGGCGGATGAGGCTGCCTGGGATGACTGGCTCGCGAGCTTTCATCTCTGGCACGAGCTCTGGGAAACGCGCGGGTTGATCCAGGCGCTCTACGCCCTCTTCGACGCGCAGGGCATCTCCGCTCGGCTGCTCGCGCTGCCCGACGGAGAGCGCAGACTCACGGATCTCCTGCACTTGAGCGAGCTTCTGCATGCGGAGGCGCTCGGTTCGCGGCTGGGGCCGCTTTCGCTCTTGGACTTCTACCGGAGGGCTTGCCACGACCCGGCGCAGCGCACGGCGGTCGCTGCAGAGTCGGCACAGATGCGGCTGGAAAGCGACGCACGAGCGGTGACGCTCACGACTATCCACAAGAGCAAAGGCCTCGAGTATCCGATCGTCTACTGCCCATTTCTCTGGGACGGCACGCTCTTGCACCAGTCAGACCAGAAGTACCCGCGCTTTCACGATCCGGCAGCAGGAGATCGCATGACGCTGGAGCTAGCCGGGGCCGACGCGTCATCGCATCGAGCGCATATTCTGCTCGCTGAGCGCGAGACGCTGGCAGAGAGCTTGCGGCAGCTCTACGTGGCGTTGACTCGCGCGCAACACCGCGTCAGCGTGGTTTGGGGAGGGTTTCGGAAGGCAGAAAAATCAGCGCTCGGCTACCTCCTGCACCAGGCTCATGACGAGAGCGACGCCACACGCCCCCAAAAGACCGCCGAACGCATCAAAGAGCTCAACGATGACCAACTCCTGGCGGAGCTCGATGAGCTGGTGGTTGCCGCTTCCGGCGCGATCACCGTCAAACGTTTTGCCGCTGACGGCGGCGAGCGCTACCGGGGAGAAGTGACGGATGGAGCGCAGCTTCGTGCACGCAATGCCGGCAAGGTCTCGACGAACATCCTGCAGACCAGCAGCTTCACGCGTCTGGCTTCGCAGCGGCAGGAGCCACCACCGCTCAGTGCCGACGAGGCCCGGGAGCGCGACGACGGCCACCCGGAGACCCAGTCGGTCTCGGGCGAGCCGGCTCACGCGCCCGAGCGGATTGCGCTGGCGGACTTTCCGGCAGGCACCCATGCAGGTCTCTTCATCCATGAGCTCTACGAGACGCTGGACTTCTGCGAGCCGAACCTGGAGGCGCGGTCCGAGCCAGTGAGCGCGCTCCTGGCCAGCTATGGCCTGCCTCTCGCGCACGCGGATGGCGTTAGCGCGGCGCTCGGGTCGACGCTCCGCACGCTCATCGATCCCGAGCATGGTTTACCGATGCTTGCGTCCGTTGCGAAGAGCGAGCGCGTGGTCGAGCTGGAATTCGTCTTTCCGGTCGCGCACCCAGGCGGGCAGGGCGAAGCGTCAGAGCCGCTGACGGCGGCACGGCTCAGTGAGGTTCTGAGACGGCATGCCAGAACCGAGGCGGAACGTGGTTACGCTGCGCGCGTCGCGAGGCTGGCGTTTCAACCGCTCTGCGGATTTCTGCGCGGGTTCATGGACCTGGTCGTTCGCCATCAGGGGCGCTTCTACCTCCTGGACTACAAATCAAACCACCTCGGGGAGCATGCTCGCGACTATCGGCCCGAGCGGCTCTCGCTGGTGATGGAACGCCACCACTACGTCTTGCAATACCTCCTCTACAGCGTGGCGTTGCATCGCCACCTGGGTCTGCGCGTGGCCGGTTATGACTATGATCAACACTTCGGTGGCGTCTACTACCTCTTCGTTCGCGGCATGGCGGCGGAGCATGCGCTCGGCACCGGCGTGTTCTCCGCTCGTCCATCGCGTGAGCTGATCGAGGCGCTCTCGGAGCTGCTGCGCGACCCACGAGGTGACGCATGAGCGACCAGCTCTCGCTGCTGCGGCAGGCTGGGGTGATCTCGGCGCTGGACGAAGAGCTAGCGCGCACGCTGGCTCGCATTGCGGGTGAGGATGACGAGCTCGTCCTGCTGGGAGCCGCGCTGGTTAGCCGCCAAGTGGACAACGGCCACGTGTGTTTGCCGCTGGCTGCTCCGGTCTTCGCCTCGCTGCCACTGCACGTCGATCTGCCAAGCGGTGCGCGGCCATGGCCCGAGGCATCCGCGTGGCTCCGCGCGCTGCGTCGGAGCAGGCTGGTCGGCGGCGCAGAAAGCGTCACACCGCTCTGCCTCGACGATTCCGGGCGGCTCTACCTTCGGCGCTACTTCGAGTACGAACGCAGGCTCGCAGCAGAGATCCGCGCACGTGCCGAGCCAACGGATCTCCCCGTCGATGAGGCACGCCTGCAGGAGGGCCTCGATCGTTTGTTCGGCTCCGCGCAGGGCGAGGAAGACCTGCAGCGCACGGCGGCGGAAAGCGCAGCCAGGCGGCCCTTCACTGTCATCTCCGGCGGCCCGGGCACCGGCAAGACCTCGACCGTGGTTCGGTTGCTCGCGCTCTTGGTCGAGCAAGCGTTCAGCGCGGGTTTGCCGGCTCCGCGCATGCACTTGATGGCACCCACCGGCAAAGCCGCGGTGCGCGTGGCGGAAGCGATCCGGAACGCCAAGGCCGGCCTCTCGTGCACCGAGAGCGTGCGCAGCGCGATCAGCGAAGAGGCGACGACCATCCATCGAGCGCTGATCTCTGCCGCGCGCGGCGACGACCCAGGCCGGCGTGCGCGCCCGCAGCTCTTGACCGACATCGTGCTGGTCGATGAGGCCTCCATGGTCGATCTTCAGCTGATGGTGCGGCTCTTCGACGCAGTGCCGCCGCGGGCCCGCATCATTCTGCTCGGAGACCAGCATCAACTCGCGTCGGTGGAGGCGGGCGCCGTGTTCGGCGATATCTGTGGCGCAGGCCTCTCCGAGGACACCCGTGGGCGGCCTTCCACGCTCGCTCGCTCCATCGTGCGCTTGACGCGCACCTACCGCTATGCCGCCGACAGCGGCATCGGCAAGCTGGCCTCGGCCATCAACGCCGGCGATGTCGACGCTACGCTCGCACTGCTTCGGCCGGGGCGCTTTGCCGATATTTCGCTCTGTGAGACGCCGCCGAGTGAGCAGGGCTCCGGCGCGCTTCGCGACGACATCCTGCGCGGCTATGCGCCCTACCTGGCGGAGCCCGATGCAGCGCGGGCGCTGCGGCTCTTCGACGGCTTTCGCTTGCTCTGCGCACACAAGCACGGCGTGTCCGGTGCCGACGGCATGAATGCGCGCGTCGCCGAGTGGCTCTTCGAGGACGGCCTGATCGAGCGTCCGGACGGCAACTTCGTCGGGCGCCCTGTGCTCGTCACTCAGAACGACTACCAGAACAAGTTGTGGAACGGTGATGTGGCCGTGATGATGCGCGCTTCGCCGGCAGGTCCGCTTTCTGCATGCTTTGTCTCGCCGCGTGGTGAGGTGCGCAGGTTCGCAAGTGCGCGTCTGCCGCCGCACCAGAGCGCGTTCGCCATCAGCATCCACAAAAGTCAGGGTGCGGAGTTCGACGAAGTGGCGGTGGTCTTGCCGAACGAGCCCTCGAAGGTTCTTACGCGAGAGCTTCTCTACACGGCGGTGAGCCGCGCGCGTCGTCGCGTTGTGATCCACGGCAGCGCAGCCATCGTTGCGGCCGCCGTGCGTCGAACCATCTCACGGTCTTCGGGTCTGCGGGACGCGCTCTATCCTGATGCGATACGTTGAACGGAACGCCGCAGCCTGCGGCATCCGCGCTCGCCAAGGCAGCGCCGCGTGGCCTTCAGTGCCGTGATCCGTCCACGTCGTCGCTATGGCTTCCGGCAGTCGGTAGGCCAGCGTCGAGGAGCGCGCTGACCGAGCCATCGTGTCGCGGCAGGTTGTCGGCCTCGTGGTTGGTCGGGACCAGCTTGGTGTGGTCGTCGTGCGGACTGGCATCGGCGGTCGTGCTCTGGCTCGTGCCGGTGCCCGGACTGGGCTGGGTTGTTCCGGTGTCCGGGCTGTAGCGTCCCAACGTGACGTCGCCGGGCGTTGCACAGCCGTAGCTCGCGAGCGCCAGCAGGAGCGCAATGCCTATCGCCGAGCGACGCATGCTCATGGTCCTTCGGCGCACTCTTTGCGGATGTGGCCAGCCAGCGGTGAGTTTGGTGAGTGAGTGAGGAAGAGCGTGGCTTCGCGCCGCGCCAGAGCTGAGTCACCCATTGCGCAAAGGGAGAGAACGCGCAGTCCATCACGCTCCTCGCC
>JADGRG010000114.1 GCA_017881145.1 Sandaracinaceae bacterium
CCTGGACCTGATATAGAGGGATGGCGGCGTAAAAGCCGAGCGCCTTTGAGAAGGCATGTCCGGCGAAATGCAGCACGACACCGCCGAGCGCCAGCGGGCCGCCGATTGCGATTCCGACCGTGATGATGCCCATATGTTCCAGGCTGTGGTAGGCAAGAAGGCGTTTCCATGCCATCGGCTGCCACAGGAAAGGCACCGCGACCGCCACCGAGAAGATGCCGAATGCGGCGAGCGGTGTGGTTGCGGCGGTGTTCCCGATGGCATGGCTCGCCGCATCGCGTAGCCGCCAGGCCAGGAGCATCACTGCCGGCAGCAGGGCTGATGAAAGCAGTGCGCTGACCGGAGCTGGCGCTTCGCTGTGTGCGTCAGGGAGCCAGTTGTGCACCGGCGCCCAGCCGATCTTGGTGGCAAGGCCGAGCATCACCAGGGCGTAAGCGGCAACCGCGGCACCGTGGGGCATCTGGGCAAGGGTCGCCTGCAGCGCAGACCAGTCGAGCTGAGCGATCCCGCCGTTGTGCGCCCCTGAAGCGACGAACATGATCACGACGCCCAGGAAGGCAATGCTCATGCCCAGAGTGGTGAGAATGAGGTACTTCCAACCGGCCTCAAGGGCACGCGGCTTACCCGAGAAGGCAACGAGCACCGACGAAGCAGCCGTCGTCGCCTCCACGACAAGCAATCCGACCCCCAGGTTTGCCACGACGGGGATCGCGATCAGAGCCGCCCAGAAACCGTAGAAGGCAAAGTAGTAGGAGCGCACCCCCCGATCGGAGGCGAAGAACCGACCTTCGGCTCCTCTGAGGTAGGCCGGGGACAAAAGAGCGCTCATCAGCGCGACCACGGTCACGACACTCACGTAGATTGCGGATGCGCTGTCGGTGATCATCCAGGTGCTTGAATGCGAGCTACCGGTCAACATCGCCCCCGCTGCACCCAGCCCGACGAGCGCCGTCACCACTGCGAATGCGCGGTTGAGTCGGTGGGCGGTCTTCTCGCTGCGGGCTGCCTGCAGCCCGAGCGCGGCCACGAGCGGAGCGGCGATGGATCCGGCGGTCAGCCAGGTGATGAGCAGGTCAGTCATGCAGCTCTCGGAGGTGAGCGGAGTCGCCTGATCCGAACTCGCCGAAGATTCGCGTGTGGAAGGCGCTCGCAACGACTGCGATGAGAAGAAGGTCGAAGATGACACCCAGCTCGATCACGTCAGGCACCGCGCTCGAGGCGGAAAGCGCGGCGAGGGTTGCTCCGTTCTCGGCGACGACAATCCCGAGAATCTGCAAAATCGTCGCACGGCGCGTGAGTGCGACAACGATCCCGAGCACGCCGAGCGCGATCGCCCCGCGCTGTGCGTTCGGGTCACCGAACCCAAGGGCCGGTACCAGCGCTGGGATCGCCAGCAGCGCGGCCAGGGCGATCACGGCCCGTGCCATCGGTTCGATGCCGGCCCGCACCGGCCGCGTCTCGCGGGTGCGGGCGATGCCGATGCCTAGGATCGTTGCGATCGCAATCGCGCGGAGGAGCAGTCCACCGGCTGCGGGCATCAGCTCGAGGTGCCCGCCCGTGCGCCAAAGGGCCACACCGGCGAGCAGCAGCGACTGGGTCGTCACGAGTCCAAGCGCAACCGACCGGCGGCGGACCACGACCACCCCGAGCCCCAGCGCAACGCAAGCGGTGGCGATGAGCGAGCTCACAGGGCACCTTGTGCGATCCACGATGCCAGCCCGATCATGCAGGTGGCGACGCCCGCGCCGAGCAAGACCGGTACACGCAGAATTCGCATCTTCGCCAGCGAGGTTTCCACCAACGCAACGAGCGCGCACAGGCCCGCCACCCCCAAGGCCAGCGTGAGCAGGTTCCAGGGAACGGTTGCAGGCATCGGGACGAAAAAGTTGACTGCCAGCACGAGCATGAGCCAGTGGCGCGCTGCCGCCGTCCATTGCAGCATTGCGAGATCGCGTCCCGCATATTCGAGCAGCGGACCCTCGTGCACCATCGTCAACTCCAGATGTGTATCGGGGTTGTCGATCGGCTGGCGGCCGGTCTCCACGAGCACGACCAGGCCGAAGGCCAGCGCTGCGCACCAGTGCGCCGGCAACGTCGCAACGTGCAGGTCGCCCGCTGCCGCGACCATCTGCACGAGGTCGGTGGAGTGGGATCCGATTGCGACCAGCACGAACGCAAGCAGCAGCAGGGGTTCGGCAAAGACCGAGAACATCAGGTCGCGGCCGGCGCCCATCAGCGAGAACCCGCCGCCCGGGTCCCAGGCCGCGGCAGCGGTCGAAAAGCGTGCGAGGGCCAGAAGACCGATCAGCACGAGCATGTCTGACCCTAACCATCCGATCGTGCTCGCCCCGATCGGCGCGACGAGCACGGCGCATGCAAGAGCCGCCGCGCTGAGTGACGGTGCCAACCGGTACACGTACGTGGAGTCGTGCGGCGCCACAGATCGCTTTCCCCACAACCGGCGCAGGTCGCGATACGGCTGAAGGGGCGAGGCGCCGACCCGCCCTTGAAGGCGAGCCTTGATGGTTTGGATGACGCCGGGAAGCAAGGGCGCCAGCACCAGTCCTGACAGCTGAACCGCGATTGCAAGCACGTTGCCGCGCATCAGCCCACCCCCACACGAACGACCACCAGTACGACGACGAGCGTGACCAGGAGGTAGGTCAGATATGCGCGCAGGCTGCCCGACTGCGTCCGGCGTAGCATCCGACTGGCGGCCAGCACACGACTGAGCACCGGGCGAAAAAGCAACTCGTCGAACAGGTGGGGAACTTCCGATTCGTGTACGACGCTGTGCACGAGCACTCCATCGAGCTCGACGCTCACGGTGCGTCGCGGGCGCAGAACGACGGTGAGGACCAGCAGCAACGACTTCGTGAACCCGGCCGAGGTCCATGCGAGCCGGCTGTCGGGGACCTGGCCGCAGATCCACATCGGGCTGGGGGCGGTGGTGCCTGCTCTTCGCCGCGCGAGCTGCAATACGGCGGCGCAGAGCACGACAAAGGCGGCCAGCGCCACTGGTGCGAACACTCCACTTCCGGGCACGGCCAGCGTGATGCCGACCGCGCTTGCGGGGAGGGCGCCAAATGGCGACAGGTGCCCCATTTGACCGAGCACGACCCCTGGCGCCACGCCGATGGCAAGGCACAATGCGGCAAGGACGACCACCGGTCCCGTCATGGACGGGGGCACCTCGTGTGAGCTCGCCACAGCCTTCTGCCGGTGGGGGCCCAACAAGACGAGCCCGACAACCTTCACGAAACAGAACACCGCGAGCGCGGCGGTGGCGGCAAGTGCAGCCGCACCGAGGGCGCCCAACGCCGTTCCGGTCGGATTGCCATGCAGGGCAAGCTGCACGAGGGCCTGGAGCGTCAGCCACTCGGAGGCGAAGCCGTTGAACGGTGGCACCCCCGCTATGGCCATCGACCCGGCCAGGAAGGAGGCGCCGGTTAGTGGCATCGTGCGCAGGAGGCCACCCAGGCGGTCAAGGTCGAGCTTCCCAACTTGCGTCTGGAAGGAGCCTGCGCACAGGAACAGCAGCGACTTGAAGAGCGCGTGGTTCAGCGTATGCAGCATCGCGGCCGCGAAAGCCAGGGCGGCAAGCTGGCGCTGCCCCGCGGACGCTGCAAGCAGGGCGGCGGCCAAGCCGAGCGAGATGATGCCCACGTTCTCGACCGAGTGGAACGCGAGAAGCCGCTTGAGCTCGTGTTGCATCAGCGCGTAAAGAACGCCCGCGACGCACGACAGGGCGGCGACCCCCAGCAGCACCGGCGCGACCCACGCGGGCAATGGAGCAAGCCACTCGAACAGCATCCGCACCAGCCCGTACAGCGCGACCTTGATCATCATGCCCGACATCACCGCCGACACCTGGCTGGGTGCTGCCGGGTGTGCGCGCGGAAGCCATGAATGCAGCGGCATCAGGCCGGCCTTGGTGCCGAATCCCACCAGCGCTGCGCCGGCCAGCAGCGACTGCACCACCATCGGCTGGGCCGCGAGTGAATGGGGGTCTGTGAATACGCCCAGGTGGGCAAGCGTGAGCATCGACAGCCAGACTCCCACGCCCGCAAGGTGGGTCGATCCGAGATAGATCAGCACGGCCCGGCAGGTCTCCGCGCTTCGGCTTACCAGCAGGATGGCGACGGCAGGGGCGACGCTCATCAGCTCCCACATGATCAGGAAGGTGACCGCATCCCTTGCGATGACAACGCCGACTAGCGCGAGCACGAACGCGCCGGTCGTGACAGCGATGGCCGAAGCATGGTGTGACTCGCTCAGGTACCCGCGGGCATAGATCAACGCCGGAGTCGAGACGAGCGCGATCGAAGCAACGAAAAAGCCGCTGAGCGGGTCCACCCCGACGGTAGGGCCGAAGCCGTTACTGAACTGGCTACCCACGCTCCCGTCCCCGACTACGACCATCCCACCAGCCGCTCCGATTAGAGCTACGCCGAGCGCTTGCATCGCGAGGCCTGTGCGCATGCTTTGCGGCACGGCCGAGACCACGATGCCGCCGCAGGTGACAACAGCGCCGATGATCAACAGCCACGCGGGCGCCGTCATCGGGTCGCACCAACCACTTGGTCGCGGCCGCTATTCCCGGGCGCTGTGGCCGGGACCCCGGCGAGCGGCTTACGCAAGGGCTCGATGTGTGCGGACCAAGACGCTTAAGCCGAAGGAGTCGATGTTCGAATGAGCCGGCGACGCGGACCCCGGCCCCTGGCCGGTTGACGAAAGGTTGGCTCTTCGGCCGACATCGCCTGGAGTTGCACCAAGTGCGCGTCGAACATCTGGCGCGCGACCGCCAGTAGAGCGGTCACCTGAGGATCGCGAAGACTGTAGAAGATGTTGTTGCCAGATTTTCGTGTGTCTACAAGGCTCTTCATCCGAAGAATCGCCAGCTGCTGCGATGCCGTGGACCCCTCGGTCCCCAGCGCGTGCTGGAGCTCGGTGACGCTCCTTTCACCATCGCGCAGCAACTCGAGGATGCGAATTCGGGCCGGGTGGGCGAGTGCCTTGAACAACTCCGCCTTGAAGCCCTGAAGGGTTTCAGTCATTAATGCAATCAGCCCCGCCTGGTGCGACAGGAGTTGGACTATCAGTCTTGCGCGGTCTCTCTGTAGATTTGAAGATAGCAATACGGTAGTGTAAGGGAATGCCAGTCGATGAGAACCGGAACACCAACGCGACCTCTCGAGTCGATGCCGCTCAGCCTCCGAGAG
>JADGRG010000012.1 GCA_017881145.1 Sandaracinaceae bacterium
CTGCGCGCACTTCGAGCTGGGCGCCTACGACAAAGCCCTCAAGGCCTATGTCACCGCGCTATCGCTTGCGCCCAACTACTTGGGAGCGATGGTGCACGCCGCTCACACGCTGCGCATGCTGGGCCGCTACGAACAGGCCATGCGCATGGGGCAGCAAGTGTTGGCGCGTTCGCCCGGCGATCCGGATGCGCTGCACCTGATCGGAGTCTGCTGCTTCGCTCGCGGCGATGACGCCAAAGCCACGGACTATCTGCAGCGCTTCCTGCACACCAACCCCGAGCTCGAAGTCGCGACCGAAGTCGAAGGCATGCTCCAGGTGCTTCGCAACAAGCTAGAGAAGCTCGACGATCCGAACTGATCGCGCCCGATTTGGCGCGATCAGCGGCTTACGTCCTGTTGTAGTCAAGTGGGCTGCGCGGGTCCTCACGTGCAAGTGCACGCTCCGGGCCCCCGCTGCGGGCGCGCTCGCAGCTCACGCCAACTTGGGCGCGCTACAGGCCGGCGAGCTCGAGCTGGCGCCGATGATTGGTCGGGCTCGTGAAGGGCACCGGGTAGTTGCCGCTGAAGCAGGCGTCGCAGAAGCCGTTGCCGCCGACGGCTTCGCGCAGCGCCTCGATGCTGACGTAGCCGAGCGAGTCGCAGGTGATGTACTTGGCCATCTCCGCGATGGTGTGGTTGGAGGCGAGTAGCTCCGAGCGTGACGGTGTGTCGATGCCGTAGAAGCAAGGCCAGCGCGTGGGTGGCGAGGAGATGCGCATGTGGATCTCTTTGGCGCCTGCATCACGCAGCATCTTGACGATCTTGCGGCTGGTCGTGCCGCGCACGATCGAGTCGTCGACCACCACAATGCGCTTACCCTCGAGCAGGGCACGCACGGGATTGAGCTTCAGGCGCACGCCGAAGTGCCGGATCGAGGATTGTGGCTCGATGAAGGTGCGACCCACGTAGTGGCTGCGGATCAAGCCGACTTCGAAGGGAATGCCCGAAGCACGCGAGTAGCCGAGCGCGGCCGATATGCCGCTGTCGGGCACTGCGATCACCAGGTCAGCTTCGGCAGGGGCTTCGCGGGCGAGTGCCTCACCCATGCGCTTGCGAGCCTCGTAGACGCTCACTCCCGCGAGCATCGAGTCCGGTCGCGCGAAGTAGACGTATTCGAAGATGCACATCTTGCGCGGCGTTGGCGCGAAGGGGCGATAGCTTCGGATGCCGGACTCGTCGATCACGACCATCTCGCCCGGCTCGATGTCGCGCACGTAGGTCGCGTCGATGAGATCGAACGCGGGCGGCTCGGATGCAAACACCCAGGCGTCCTTGAAGCGGCCGAGCGAGAGCGGACGGAACCCATGCGGGTCGCGCACTGCGATCAGCTCTTTGTTGGTGAGGAAGAGCAGCGAGAACGCGCCCTGCACTCGCTGCAGCGCTGCTGCCACTCGATCGACCGCATTGGTTTCGGTAGCGCGAGCGATCAGGTGGACCAGGATCTCGCTGTCGTTGGTTGACTGAAAGATCGAGCCCTGGCTCTCCAGGAGCTCGCGGGTTTCTTCGTAGTTGGTGAAGTTCCCGTTGTGCGCCACAGCGATGGAGCCGAGTGCGTAGTCGACCGCCAAGGGCTGCGCGTTCTTGATATGCGTCTCACCCGCAGTCGAGTAGCGCACATGGCCGATGGAGCAATCCCCGCTCAGGCGCGAGAGCACGTTGGCGGTGAAGACATCACGCACCAGGCCGAGCTCGCGGTGCATGGTCAGGCGCCCTTGGTCTACGACGGCAATGCCGGCGCTCTCCTGGCCGCGATGCTGCAATGCGTGTAGCCCAAGGTACGTGAAGTGGGCGGCCTCAGCCGAGCCATACACGCCGAACACTCCGCACTGGTCGTGGAAGTGGTCGTCTTGGTCGCTCTCGTCTTGCTGGTCGTGTTGCCCGGCGCGGTCGCCAACGCTTTCACCAACAAGTGGCGGCTCGGCGGCTTCGGGGGTGGGGCGAATCACGGGGCGATTCTATAGCGCCCACAGCACGCAACGTCCACGGTGAAGTGGCCAAAGACTACCGCGAAATCGTTGCCACGATTGCTGCGATCGTAGAGAGTATTCCGCTCCACTTCCCGTGAACGCGCCGCTCTATTTCGAGATTGCTGGCTCCTTATGTCCGTTCTGCTGCCCGTTCTGCTTCGGCCGATCGACGCGATTCTCCCGCGCGCTGCGCGTAGCTTCGGCGGGAAAGCGCGTAACCTCGCGGCCTTAGCGCGTGCCGGCTTCCCGGTGCCGGCCGCCTTTGCCCTGTCTTGTGAAGCGGCGGAGCACGCCTTCGCGCGTGCCTTGCCGCGGCAGCTGCAGCCGCAGGCGCTCTTTGCCGCTGCGCTCTCCTCGGAGGGCGATCTCGCGGAGGCGCGCGAGCGCGTGTTGGCTGCCGAGCTCGACCCTGCGCTGCAAGCTCAGCTCTCGAGCGCGTTTGCGCAGCTGCGCGCTGCGGGCGCCAGCAGCGTAGCGCTTCGGTCCTCGAGCACCGCTGAAGACCAGCTCGTCGCATCGGCCGCTGGGCTGCACACCTCCATCCTGCACGTGCAGACCGACGAGGCGCTCTTCGCCGCAGTGCGCGCCTGTTGGGCGAGCGTGTTTTCTCCGCGAGTGTTCACCTATCTACACGCGTTGGGCGCGGAGGCCGCGGGTTCGGTCGGCGTGGTGGTGCAAGCGATGGTGCCGGCCGAAGTGTCGGGCGTGCTCTTCACCGTGAACCCGCTCACCTCTAACGGCAGCGAGATGGTGATCAGCGCTGCCTATGGGTTGGGCTGCTCCGTGGTCGATGGTCGCGTCGCACCCGACACTTATTACATCGACAAAGAGACTGGCTTCGTCCGCGACTACGCGATCGGCGACAAGCACCTGCGGGTGGAAGGCGTGGATGGCGGCGGAACGCGTGATGTTCCTGTCGCGCGCGAGCAGCAGCGGGAGGAAGCGCTCGACGAACACTGGCGCTCGCAGCTGGTCGACCTGGGCCGGCGCATCGAACGCCACTTCGGAAACCCGCGCGATGTCGAGTGGGCGCTGGTCGGCGACGCCATCTCCGTGCTGCAAGCGCGACCGATCGTGCTGCGCGACGTGCGGCCTGCGCCGCGTAAAGCGCGGACGCGCGGTGCTAGCAAGCGCTCCTACACGCCGGGAAACATCGTGTGGTCCAACATCAACGTCGGCGAAGCACTGCCGGGCGTTGCCACGCCGCTCACGTGGTCGGTGCTTTCGAGCTTCAGCGACCACGGGTTTCGCAAAGCCTTCGCTGCGCTCGGTTGCTCCGTGCCGAAGCAGGCGCAGCTGGTCGGCAACTTCCGGGGTCGCATCTACCTGAACCTCTCTGAGCTCTCGCAGATTGCAGCGCAGGTGCCGGGCCTGCGGCCGGGCACGGTGCTGCCGTTTGGCGGTGGCGCCGAGATCGAGCGCTTGGAGCGCGAACTGCCGGGCACACTCTCGCTGCACTTTCTCTCGCGTCTGCCGGCCACTGCGGCGCGCTTCGTGCGTGAGAACGTGGGCCTCGGGACTCGCATCGCACGCTTCGAGCCGGCCTTCATCGCTGAGTGCGCACGCGTGCGTTCGCTCGACCTGCGGATTCTTCCCTCGCCCTCGCTCGATGAGACGCTCTCGGACGTGCATCGTCTGCTGCACGAAGCCGGCGGCCTGATGCTCACGGCCTACGGCGGCCTTCTGGCATCGCTCGTGCCGCTCAATGCCTCGCTGCGCCTCTTGGCAGGGCGCGATGCGGCGCGAGTGCAGCGTGACTTGATCTCAGCGCTCTCAGACGTGGAGAGCGCGAACCCGGGCCGGGAGTTGCAGCGCATCGCGCGCCTGGCGGCGAGCGAAGAGTCGGCGCGCGACATGATACTGGATGCTTCACGGCGCCTTCGCGTCACCGATCTTCCCGAAGGTGCGACGCGGTTGGCGGTCGAAGCCTTTCTGGTTCGCTACGGGCACCGAGGCATCCGCGAGGCAGAGCTGATCGAGCCACGCTGGCGCGAGGAACCGAAGCTCGTCTTCGACACACTGCGCTTACACTTGCGTCGTGCACAGGTGCAGGGCTTCCCGGCGGAAGCCGCACGCCCCGAGGCCTTGCGCCTACAGAGCGAAGCATTGCTCGGGACACTGCCATTTCCGGCGCGCAGCGCGGCGCTCCTGCTTTTGCCTGTGGTGCGGCACTCGATGCGCCAGCGCGAGCAGTTGCGCGGCCGCGTGGTGCAAGTCCTCGAGCTCTTCCGGCTGCTGGCGCGTGATGTCTCGCGGCGGCTTTCGATTCGCGAGCCAAGCGTGGGCCCCGATGCGGCGTTCTACCTGACACTGCCCGAGATCCACGGGTTTCTGCGCGGCGAGTTGCGCACGGTTTTGCCTCTAGTGCGGATGCGGCGTGCAGGCTACGAGCGTGACCGTTCGTTGCCGGATCCGCCCGGCACGTTCGTCGACTACCCACCGCCGGTCGCTCGCCTGATGGAGAGCAGGGCGAGCCTAGATGGCGTTGCGGCGAGTCCGGGGCAGGTGCGCGGCGTGGCGCGCGTGCTGACCTCCACCGACCAGATTGCTACGCTCGAACCGGGGGAGATCTTGGTGGTGCCGGCTGCAGACGTCGGCTGGACGCCGCTCTTCCTCTTGGCCGCGGGGCTGGCGACCGACTTGGGCGGGCCGCTCTCGCATGCATGTGTAGTCGCCCGAGAATACGGGCTGCCTGCCGTGGTCAGCTTGCGTGTGGCTACTCGCATGGTGAAGACCGGCGACCGCGTGCTCCTCGATGGCGACACCGGGCGTCTACAAGTGTTGCGTGATGCCTAGCGCGAAACGCGAGCTAGCGGAGCCGCGCATCGTGCACCGCGATCGCGATTTGATCGTCTTCGACAAGCCGACCGGGCTTCCAACCACCAGTCCCGATGACGGCGCGTGTTTGGCGAGTCTGGCCCGCCAGCTCGATCCGCAAGCGCCACGCATGCACGCCTCCTCCCGCCTCGACGCCGAGGTGACAGGCCTCGTGACCTTCGCGCGCTCTGATCGCGCAATTGCGGCGCTGCTCGAAGCTCGGCGCACGGGCAGCTATCACCGCTTCTACATCGGCATTGCGGTTCGGGCGCTCGAACCGAAGACCGGCGAGCTGCGCTGGGCCATCGGTCACGATCCACGCGATGCGCGCCGACGTGTGGCGCTGCCTCCGGCTAGTGCTGTCGGTATGTCTGCACGCTCCCGCTATCGCGTGTTGTCCGAAGCAAAGGGTGGAGCGCTCGTGCTCCTGCGCCCTTTCACCGGACGCACGCATCAGCTGCGCGTCCACGTTGCCGAGGCTGGTGCGCCTTTGCTCGGCGATCGACACTATGGCGGGCCGATACGCGTGGTGCTCTCAGATGGTCGAGTGGTCCGCGCGGGCCGTGTCATGTTGCATTGCGCTCGCGTCGAGCTTCCAGCGATCGGCGGTGTTGGGCAGCTCGTGTTGGAGGCGCCGGTGCCGGACGACATGCGCCTGCTGTGGCAAGAGCTCGGCGGTGCAGCTGAGCTGTTATCGACGGAGCAACTCGCGGTGGC
>JADGRG010000115.1 GCA_017881145.1 Sandaracinaceae bacterium
AGCGTGCCGAGACGACGCCAGAGAGCGGAGAGCGCACTGCAACGCGTGAAGTGAGCGGGATGTTGTCGCCGCTGGTGGGGGACGCGGGAGGCTCGGTGCCTCCGAGTGAGCGCAGCAGGCTCTGCGCAGCCGCCAGCTCGGCGCGCGCCACGCGGGCTTCGGCGTGGGCTTCGTCGATGGCGTTCTTGCTGGTGGCTTGTTGCTTGTCCAGCTCGAGCTGTCGCGCTTCCTTGCGCAGTGCGACGTCTGCGTGGGCTCGTGCGCGCATCACCTCAGCCGCCACGCGCGCGACCTCGGGCGCGTCGATGAACGCCAGCACTTGGCCCCTCTGCACCTGCGTGCCGACGCCGACCTCGAGTGCGGCCACTCGCCCCGCCACCAGCGTGCCGGCTTCGGCGTGGCCTTGCTCGTCGGCGCTCGCCTCCCCAGGGAAGATTCGGGTCTCACCGAGTGAGCGCTTCTCGACCGGTGCGAGCTGGATGCGTCCGGAGCTCAACATCGTGGCATCCACGGTGACCTGGGTGTCGACGCGTGCTGCCGCCGTCGGCGGCGCTTCAGCAGCGGCGGGAGGCTGCGGCTTGCCGGCGCACGCGCAGAGCAGGAGGGTGGGGAGTAGGTGCCAGCTATTGCGCTTCATGATCCCTCCGGCAGCAGCGTGCCCGCGACGTGCGAAAGGCGTAGGTCGGCGCGCACCACTTCGCCCGCGGCATGCGCCAGGAGCTCCTCGGTTGCGATCAGGCGCTGCCGAGCCACCAAGACCAGCCCGATCTCCTGCGTGCCTGCGGAGAACTGAGCGGTAGCCAAGCGCAGCGCTTCACGTAGCGGCGGCAAAGCATCGTTCTTCAGCGTCTCGCGCAGCTCGCGAAAGTGCTGGATATCGTGCATGGCCACCGCTAGCAGCGTCTGCAGCTCGGTGCGGACCTGGCGCACTTGGGCAGCGGCGGCATCCGCCTGTGCTTGCCAGCGTGAGCGCTCGAACGCGGCGTGATCGACGAGTGGGATGGGAATCGACAAAACGCCGAGCACGACGGAGTTGCCGGTGCCTTCACGGGTGGAGGAAGCCCCGACTCCGAGGTTTGGGCCAAGCGTGGCTGAAACCAGCGCGGTCTCTTGCTGCGCGACGTGGCTGCGGGTCTGTGCCACGCGCAATCCAGCGTTCTTCGCATCGGCTTGCCTCGCCCATTTGGCTGCGATGCTCAATGTCTGACTCTCCTGTGCATAGAGATCACCGGCCGGGTCGACGGCGGCCGTGGTTGATTCGCCAGTCGCAAGCCGAAGCTCGGCCAGCGCTTCGACCAGCATGCCTTCGGCGTCGAGCACGGCCGCCCGCGAGACACCGACATCCCCGAGCGTCACCGCCAGCTCCGAGGGCATCGAGACGCCGGCCTGTGCGCGTTTCTTCGCTATGGCGGCAATCGCTTCGGACTGATCGAGCGCCTCGCGGCGCAGGCGCATGACTTCCTTGGCTTCGATGCCATACGACCACGCCACCGCAGCACGCAGGGCCGCGTCGAAGCGCGCTCGCCGTGTGTCGTCGCGCACCAAGTCGACTGAGCTCCTTGCGACGCGTCCTCGCGCGCCGCGCACGTCGCGCAGCGGAAGTTGGGCCAGCGCGGTCGCCTGCAGGTCGAGCGAGCTGCCGCCGTTGACGCGCGGACCCGCCCCCACGGTCAGGATCGGAGGAGCCACCAGCCAGGCGCGTGCAGCGTCGCGCGCCGCGAGCATGCCCGACATGGGCGCAGCAGAAGCCTCGATCCCGGGACCTTTCGCTGCGCCTGCACGCAGCGCTGCCTGCAATGACATCGGGGTTAGCGCTGGATCATCTGCCATGGCCCGGCCGCTCTTCGATGCGACCAGCAGCGCCACGCACAGGACAAGCTTCGCCCATCGGCCCATGACCTGATACGTATGTCCGCGCCGCCCTGTTCGGCATCCGACAAATGTCGGATGCTCGAACCTCCGCTCTGTGTTTGGGTGACTATCAGTGTCGAAGCCGTCGCGCATGCGCAGAGCATACCCGAGTAGGGACGCATCGAGCGCAGCAACAAAGCTGCGCAGGACCTCGCTCTTGGCCTACGTGTTGGTGGGAACCCTCGGCGGGACGATCTATGCACTGGCCAACACGCTCTTCGACGCGTGGGATCGTGCTGGCTCCATATCTGTCACGTTCGTGCAGGTCCACGGCCTCGTCGATCGAGGTGTCCCCGTTTTCGCCGGCGCGCTTCTGGGGATCGCGTTGCACTACTTTCGGCTGCGCAGCGAGCTGGCTGCAAGAGAAGCATCGCGCGCCGAGGAGCTCGGGAGCCGGCTCGAGAAGGTGGAGCGAGATCAAGCTGTGTGGGTGGTCGCGACCTCCACTTTGCACGAGGTTCGCAACCCGCTGCACAGCCTGGGACTCTTGCTCGACGAAGTGGTGGCGCTCGAGTCGTCCGAGGAGGCGGGGTTGGTCACGATGGCGGGGCGGCGTGAGCTGCTGGAACGTGCGCGGGCGCAGATGGCGCGCATCGAGGCGAGCATTCTGGCGCTACGCCGGCTGGCTGCGTCGAAGCGACCGACGCTAACCGACGTCGATCTCGCGGATGTCGTCACGCAGACCGTCGCCGAAGTCAGGGCTCGTATCCCGAAAGATGAAGGTGTCTCTGTCTCGTTGATCGCGCAGCATCGGCTCACTGTGCATGGCGATACGACCTTCTTGCGCATCATCGCAGAGAACCTGCTGCAAAACGCGCTCGATGCGCAGCGCACCGCCGGCACGCTCGAGCCGCGGGTGCGGGTGGAAGTGCTGCGGGACGGTGATAACGCCGTGTTGCGGGTGGCCGACAACGGTCCGGGTGTCGCGACAGACGACCGGCAGAGCGTGTTCGAGCCGCTCGCTACCTCCAAGGCGCAAGGTATGGGGCTGGGACTCTCGATCTCCAGGGCACTGGCGCGGGCGATGGAGGGCGAAGTCGGGTTTGCCGAGCTCGCCGAGTGGTCCACGTGCTTGGAGCTGCGCATGGCGGTGCGGCCATGAAGCCGCAGCGCATCCTTCTGGTTGAAGATGAGCGGGATGCTCGCGAAGCGCTGGCACGAGCGCTGGCACGAGCCGGCTACGAGTGCAGTGCCGCCGAGAGCAGCGAGCGTGCGCACGCCATCCTGCGCGGTGAGCAGGGCTTCGATGCTGCCGTGCTCGATGTGAAGCTGGGCGACGACGACCGCGCCGGACTGAAGCTCATCCGCCCGCTTCGTGCGACGGGGACCTGCACAGCGATCATCGTGATTACCGCGTTTGCGGATCTAGACAAGGTCAAGCAAGCGCTCAACGATGGCGCGTCCTACCTGATCGAGAAGCCCTTCCACGCAGCAGAGCTGCTCGCGGTGCTGCAGCGAGTGTGGTCTGAAGCTCAGGATACCAGTCACCTCGTAGAACGCGCGTTGCAGCGTGCCGGGCTCACAACCAAGGAAGTCGAGGTTGCAAAGCTCGTGCTGAAGGGGCTGCCCAGCGCGGAGGTCGCCTCGCTGGTCGGCATCAGCGACAAGACCGTCCGCCAGCACCTGTCACAGATCTACGCCAAGTGCGGCGTGGCGACACGCTCGGAGTTCTTTCATTACGTGTTTCCGTCATGAGTGGCGCTGGGCAGGCGAATGGCTGTGGAGCCGAACCCGTCCCTGGTCGTCGGCCCGGACTGGTTGCCGCGAGCTCTGCCATCTTGGTCTCGGTGAGTCGCGCAGTGCAGGGTCGAAGAGCGCCCTGCGCTCCTGGTTGGTGGCGGTTACAGCTCGGATGACTTCGGCTATGCTCCGCCGCCTCGCGCGTCTGCGCGCCTCGCATTCATGGTTTCCCAACGTTCCATGCGCCATCGCTCGCAGCAACCCGGGTCGCTTCTGCTTCTCGCGCTTTGCGTCCTGGGGCAGTCCGCGTGCACTCGCGCGGCCTCGGGAGGCGGGTTGCCAAGCGATGCAGAAGCGTCCCTGGCTCAGCTGAATCCCGTGCAGCGGCATGGCGCCGAGCTCTACGCGCGGATGTGCGCGGTCTGTCACGGCAAGAGTGGAGAAGGGTACAAGGCCGATCAGGCAACCGCGCTCGCGCAACCCGACTTCCTGGCTTCCGTCCCGGATGCGCTGCTACGCACGGCGATCACGGAGGGTCGCACCGGCACGACCATGTCGGCGTGGGCGACCACGCGCGGTGGGCCGCTGTCGGCGTCCGACATCGAAGCGGTGATAGCGTTCATCCATAGCTGGGCGCAGCCCGCTCGCGCCGCGCTCGACGAACACTCGCTCACCGGTGACGTGGCGCGCGGAGCAAGCACCTACCAGACAGAGTGCGTGCGCTGTCATGGCAATCGTGGGACCGGCGGACCGAACGTATCCATCGGCAACCCGCAGCTGCTCGGCGTCGTCAGCAACGGTTTTCTGCGCCACGTGATCCGTCAGGGCCGCAAGGGCACGCCGATGGAGGGCTTTCGCGCGAAGCTGGCTGATCAAGGCGTAGACGACGTGGTGGTCTACCTGCGCAGCCTGCAAGCCCAGGCTGCCAAGGCTCCGCCGCGTGCACCGGCTCCACCGCCACCGCTTCCGCTCGGCCCGGTGCCGCTCAACCCGCACGGGCCTGCGCCGCTCGGTTTCAAGGTGTTCCCAGCCACGACGCCTGCCGACGTCGTCAAGGCGCAGCTCGTCGACCGCAAGGCGCGCATGGTGCTGCTGGATGCGCGCGCGCCGTCAGACTACATGCTCGATCACATCGCGGGTGCGGTGAGCGTTCCCTTCTACGATCCAGCGCCATACCTCGACGCGCTGCCCAAGGATGCATGGCTGGTCGCCTATTGCGCTTGCCCGCACGCCGAGTCGGGCACCCTTGCGCAGAAGCTACTCGATAAGGGCTTCAAGCAAGTCACCGTGCTCGACGAAGGTCTCGGCGTGTGGAAGTCGAAGCAATATCCGACCCACACCGGGCAGACTCCCTGAACGAAGTGCGCGTGGAGCGTGCTCAGCTCAGCCCGGTTTGGCGCGGCGCTTGCGGGCGAACTTGGGGTCCAGCTTGGGGATCTCGACTGTCGGTACCTTTGCGATTGGGGCTTTCGCTCCCAGCTGCGTGTGGTCGACGGGTGCCGTCGGTTGATGCCAGCTGCGCTTGCGCGGGTTGCGATCCACGCTCTCCTCGGCCACGGCAGAGTAGCGACCCGGCGAATCCGCCAGCTCGGCGCGGTTGCGCCCGCCGCGCTTTGCGGCATAGAGCGCGCTGTCAGCGGCAGCTACCAGCATCTCGGGCGTTGACCCCGTCGGGCCGCTGTGGTTGTGCGCCATGCCGATGCTGATGGTGACGGGGATGTGGCCGCCCTCCCAGACCACGTGCATGCGCTCCACCAACGCCCTGACTCGCTCGGCAAAGAGGCGCGTGCCGTTGACGTCGATGCCACGTCCGAGAATCACGAACTCCTCGCCACCATAACGAGCCAGCAGATCTTCGGTGCGCAGTCCGCTGAGCAGCGCGGCCGCGATCCTGCGCAACACCATGTCGCCAGCGTGGTGTCCGTAACGGTCATTGACCTGCTTGAAATGATCGACGTCGACCATCAGCACACACAACGGCGTGCGGTGACGTGCTGCGAACGCGTACTCACTGCTCAGCCGCTCATCGAAGTAGCGGCGGTTGTAGAGGTTGGTGAGCCCGTCGCGGATGCTCATTTCGTAGATGCTGCGCGAGGCTTGCTGGTCGATCTGGTCGTGCAGCGCGAAGCGCAAGAGCAGGTTGCCGAGCTGGACGCGGACGCCATCGGACAAGCGCACTCGACCCTGCACCCGCACGCCCGCTACCAGCGTTCCGTTGGTGCTGCCGAGATCCTCGATCTCGTAGATCTCGTTGCTGCGCCAGATGCGCGCGTGCGCGCGTGACACGCTGTCGTTGTCGAGCGCGATGTCCGCCTCGGCATCTCGGCCGATCGTGGTGGTCTCGGCGAAGATGGCGAAGACAGCACCCACATCGCCGCCGACCAGCACGGTGATGGTGCCTTGGCGATCCGCGCTTCGGTTCGGCGTCGGCTCGGGCACGACCTCGGTGATCAAGGTCGTATCCATGAGGTTCTTGGACATGTTGCGGACCGCCCTCCACGGAGTGCAGAAGGCGAGAAACATGCCAGCCCAGGAGCGCGGCTTTCTGCCACTTCGGCGCGTCGCTGCGCTTCGCTAGAGGGCGAAATCCCCACGGCAGTGGTGCCCGCGACCACTGCCAGCCGCTTAGTCAGGCGTGGCTCATGTGCTCTCGGTTAGAACACTCCGTCGGTGCGCGCAATGGCTTCATAGCCGTCGGCCGAATCGCCAGCTTGCGCGCGCTCGTGCAGGTGGCGCGCGATCGCCAGCGCACCCGCTAGCCGTTGCGCCGCACGACCGTGGAAGTCGTTGGGTGCGGCGACGAGGCCGAGCGTTGCCAGAGCCTCGTCCAGGTTCTTGGCCGTGGCTCCATAGACGCTGCGGTAGGCGCCTTTGAGCGAGAGCTGGGAAGGCGCGCTGCTTGTCGCCTTCGCCAGCATGTCGAGCGTGCTCTGGTTCCACGCCGCGAGGACCGGGCTCGACCCAGTGGCGTGTAGAAAGCTCTGCCACTCTTGCCGGAAGGCTTCGACGTCACCCGCCTTCGCGAAGTCGTCGGCGTCGAGCTGCATGTAAGCAAGCAGCTGGGCGTCGGGCATCCCGAAGGTCGGCCGGATCACGCACTGGAAGGTCTGGCCGCTGCCCAACGCCGACGCCGTCAGCTGCACCAGCTCGCGCTCGCCCTGCAGGCCCGGTCGCGACGACTCGGCGTACGCCACGATCAGCTCTGCGATGTTGCCGACCAGCGCGCGCGGCGTTCTCCGCTCGCAACGCGCCCGCTTGCGGCGTAGGCGCGGTCTGCCGCCGCGGTCTTGTATGTGCGTGAGCTGCTCGTCGATCATGGCATCGAAGGTTTCGAGCAACGCATCCAAGTTCTGCGCCTCGGGTTCCAGCACGCGCAGCGCTTCGACGATGGCCTCGATGGTGGAGACGTAGTCGTGGTGCGGTTCGCGACGCAACCGATAACGGCTGGGTGAGCTCGGCGAGAAGCGAACGTGCGGCAACGCGTGGAGCCAAGCCTTGTCGCGGTAGAGGGTACGGGCGGTGTGCCATGTGCCGTCGATGACCAGGAGATTCCGCGGCTTCTCGTCTGCTCGGAGGTCATGCAGGTCGCGTGCATCCGTGGCCGGGTAGAGCAGGGCGGTCCCTTCGGGCAGCCAGGCTGGCGGCTCGGTCTCGCGGGCACCCGCATTCCAGGCGACCTCGAGGCGCACGTTCGAAAGCCCCAGCTGCGCGAAGCGGGCCGTGCCGATGGGATGCGCGCGCTCCCGAGGATGCTGAAGCACGAAGACACCCGTGCGGTTGTCGACGCGCGGCATCCGCGCGCACAGGCACAGGCGCTGCGGTTTATCGCAGCGGTAGCAATTCACGCGCGGGACAACCTCGAACAAGCGGTGCGCAGTATAGCGGCTGTCAGACCTGAGGCAGGCGCAATCGTGTTGCGTCCGCGCTCGTTCATGGATTGGCAAGCACCTGGCGTTGTAGCAGGCTGCGCACACGATTCGTCGCCGTCGGGGCGGAGCGTCCGCAGGACGCGGGTTTTCGCAACGTGGAAAGGAAAGCGAACATGAACCGAGCACTCTTGGTAGGCATCAATGCGTATCCCGGCAACGAGCTTTCAGGCTGCGTGAACGACATCACGGACATGGCCAACTTCTTGGTTGAGCGATGCCATTTCGCGAGCTCGCAGGTCCGGCTGCTGACCGATGGACGCGCCACGACCGACGCCATCGTGAAGCGTCTGGAGTGGTTGGTCAGTGGTGCGAAGAAGGGTGACCGGCTTTTCTTCCATTACAGCGGCCATGGCGCGCAGGTGGCTTCGCGTGATCCGAAGTCGCAGGAAGTCGATGGCCTCGACGAAGTGATCTGCCCGGTGGACTTCGATTGGAGTGACGCGCGCATGGTCCGCGACAACGACTTCGCGCGCATCTTCGGCAAGCTGCCGAAAGGCGTCGAGTTCGTGTGGGTCTCGGATTCGTGTCACTCCGGCGACCTCTGGCGCGAGATGCCCGTGCCGAACGCGCCGGTAAGCAAGCCCAAGCGCCTACTTCCACCCGCCGACCTTGCTTGGCGCGTGCGAGTCGCGCACGACAGCTCCATCAAGGCGCGACCGCTCTTGTCCAGCGTGCCGGCACTCAACGGCGCCCTGATCTCGGGCTGTCGCTCCAATCAGACCTCGTCGGATGCGAGCTTCAACAATCGGCCGAACGGCGCGCTCACCTACTACCTTTTGCGTGCCCTCGAAGCGCCGCAGGGTCTGCGCGAACCGCTCAGCGACGTGGTTCCAGCGCTGCGTTCTGCCTTGCGCCGCGGTGGCTACAGCCAGGTTCCGCAAATCGAAGGCTCGGGGACGGTCACCTCCCAGCCCTTCCTTGCCAAGCTCTGA
>JADGRG010000116.1 GCA_017881145.1 Sandaracinaceae bacterium
CGCATCGAGGAATCGCCCACCCTGCGACTGCCGGCCCAGTCCGGCGCCGCTGCCGAGCGCTCAGCGTCCTCGGATGCAGCCACCCACGCGTGGAACCCGTCGGTGCCGCCTGTCACGCCAAGCCTGCCGCCCGTGCGGCTCTCGAAGCCTCCGCCGGGCGCCGGTGCCTACCGCTCCGACGGCGGGCAGAACACCCAACGCGACGATGACGAGCCTGGCCCGACCTCTCCGAGCTTTCGATCGCCGCACACTGCACCGCGCGCTCCTTTGGCTTCCGAAACCGTGTCCGACACTCGACCGCCGCGTCCCAGCCGGCCGCCGCCAGCTGCACCCCTCGCATCCAGCGAGCTGCCTGACACCAGCGAACCGCCGGCCGGGCTCGGGGGCCATGGCGCACCGCCACCGGCTCGCAGCGAGAAGCAACCGCCAGGCACCGGCTCGTACAAGGCTCATCACCTCGACTCCGAGCGCATCACGATGCCGCCGCCGCCTGCGGCTGCGTACCCCACGACCGAACACTCCTCGCCGCCGCTGAGCAGCTATCGCTCCGCGCAAGCTCCGAGCGATGTCGTTTCGATACCCGCGCCGGCCAGCGTGCCACAGGGCGCTGACGTGACGACTCGCCGAGCTCTCCGTCGCAGCTCGGAGATCACGCAACCGCTCGGGCCACGGCGCCACAGCAAGGAGCCACCCGCCCCGGACACACGCCGTGAACAAGAGGCGGGGGCAGAGTCTGCCTCGGACGTCGTGCACATGCCCAGGGCGCTGCGCGATTCGCTGCGACCGCCAGCCAGCACGCAGGGCGCGGAAGAACCTTCGATCATCGTCGATACTGCGTCACAGGTCGAAGCGCTGGTGCGGGAGCTCTGCCGCTGTGGTCCTGACGACGAAACCCGTTTCGTGGGCGAGCTCTTGCGCTGCGGGGAGGCCGCCCTCCCCGTGCTCGCCAAGCATTTTCCGGGGCCGCTCTGGTTCGATCGCCGCCGCGTGCACCCGCGCTTGCCGCTGGGCCGCGACGTGAGCGCCATCGCACGTGCACTGGCAGCCTTCGGCGGACGTGCTGCCCCCTACCTTGCGCAGCTGATGGCTGCGGATAGCGCCGATGTCCGGTTCTACGCCACCTTACTGGCCAGCGATCAAGTACAGCCGGCGCTCTTGCCCGCTTTAGGTCAACGAACCTTCGACCCGGACCCCCAGGTTCGTCTGGTCGTCAAAGACACCCTGCCGCACTACCGCCGGGCGCCGGGGTTCGACGCAATCCTCGGTATGCTGCGCATCCGCGCGGCGGACGCGGACGTCAACATTCAAGACCGACTGGCCGCCATCGACGCCATTGCAACGCTGCGTGACACGCAGAGCGTCGGGCTCTTGATCGAGCTCAACACTCATGCCGACAAGCAGATCTCGGTCCCCGCGCATCGCGCGCTCCTGGTGATCACGGGCCAAGACTTCGGCAATGTGTCTCGCAAGTGGCGGGTCTGGCACGAGCAAGGCGCCGGGCGTCACCGCATCGAGTGGCTGATCGAAAGCTTGATGCACAACGACCAGGCGCAGCGCGCGACCGCGGGCATCGAGCTGCAGAAGCTGACCCAGGTCTACTACGGCTACGTCGCAGCCGCGCCCAAGCGCGACCGCGAGCGCGCGCAGAAGCGTTACCTCGATTGGTGGGCGGCCGAAGGCAAAGCGCGCTTCCCTTGAAGAACGCTCAGAGCTGCCCGCTTGGACCGGCGCTAAGCAGCCCGTGCAGGTCGGCTTCGGTGATGATTTTGGTGCCGTGCTTCTGCGCTGTCTTCAGCTTGGTCTCGCCGACCTTGTCGCCAGCGACCAGGTAGGTCGTGCCCTGCTTCACGCGCTCGTGCACCTCGCCACCCGCAGCGCGGATCTCCTCGTGGATGGCATCACGGGGCCGGCTCAGCACACCCGTCACGCAGAACGAAGACCCGAGCAAGGGCCCAAGCGCCGCGACTCTGCTGGTTCGCTCCGGCTCCTGCGCGATGACGCCCAACGCGAGCAGCTTCTCGGCCACCGCGCGGTTGTGCCGGTCGCCGAGGTAAGTGACGAGGCTCGCAGCGAGCTTCGGACCTATGCCGTGGATCTCGGAGAGCTCGCGCGTGAGCTCTTCGGCGCTCACGTCGAGGAGCGCACGCAGATTGCGATAGCGCTCGGCGACCGCGCTGGCTGCCACCGTACCCAGGAGCGGAATGCCGAGCGCAGTCAGCACCTGCGAAAAGGTCCGGCTGGTCTTGGCGATTTCGACCGAGGCCAGCAGGTTTTCGCAGCTCTTTTCGCCCATGCGCGGCAACGCCAGCAACTCGCTGCGTTTGGTTGGCAACGCGAAGATGTCCGCGACATCGTGCGCGAGGCCGTGCTCGACGAGCTGATCGATGAGCGAGATCCCGAGTCGATCGACGTCCATGCCGCTGCGCCGCGTGAAGTAGAAGAGCAAGGCTTTGAGTCGGCCCGGGCAGCGCGGGTTCGGGCAACGAAGGGCAGCTTCGCCTTCGACGCGCACCACGGTCTCGGAGCAGGCCGGGCAAGTCTTCGGCGCTTGCCACGGCAGCGTGTCTGGCGGGCGCTTGCCGAGATCGACACTCACCACCTGCGGGATGACTTCGCCAGCCTTTTCGATCACGACGGTGTCGCCGACGCGCACGTCTTTCTCTGCGACGTAATCGATGTTGTGCAGCGAAGCACGCGACACCACGCTGCCGCTGACGGCGACGGGTTCCAGCACGGCCACCGGAGTGAGCGCACCGCTTCGGCCTACGTCGCTCTCGATGCCGCGCACCACGGTGCTCACACGCTCCGGCGCAAACTTGTAAGCGATGGCCCAGCGTGGAAAGCGCGCCGTCGTGCCCAAGAGGTCGCGCTGCGCCAGCTCGTCCACCTTCACCACGACTCCGTCGGTCTCGTAGGGCAGCTCGCGCCGTCGCTTGTCGAAGTCGTCGATGTAGCGCCGCAGGGAGTCAAGGTCTTTGCAGAGGTGATGCAGCCCGTGGGTGGGTAGCCCGAGCTCCGCGAGAGCCGTCAGCGCCTGGTGATGCGTTGCGTGGTAGCGCTCGACCACTTCGTAGAGGAGCACGCGCAGCGGACGCTGGGCGGTCTCCCGAGCATCCAGCAAGCGCAGCGACCCAGCCGCCGCGTTGCGCGGATTGGCGAAGAGCGGAAGCCCGCGCGAGAGGCGGTCTTCGTTGATGGCGTCCAAGTCGCGCCGGTAGATGATGACTTCACCACGCAGCGTGAGCTTGCGGGTCTCGGGGATGGTGAGTGGCAAGGAGCGAATCGTCCGCACGTTGACCGTGACGTCTTCGCCGACTTTGCCATCGCCGCGGGTCGCGCCCAGCGCGAGCCTTCCGTCACGATACACGACCGAAAGGCTGGCCCCATCCAGCTTCGGCTCGGCCACGTAGTGCACGACCGCCCCCGCGACCAGCCCATCACGCACTCTTCTATCGAATTCCTGCACCTCGCTTTCGTTGTAGATGTTGTCGAGCGAGAACATCGCGTGCTCGTGCTCGACCTTGGTCACGCCTTCGCGCGGCTCGCCGCCCACCCGTTGCGTCGGCGAGCTCGCAGAGACCAGCTCCGGATGCTCGCGCTCCAGACCCTTCAGCTCCTGGAAGAGCGCGTCATAGTCGCCGTCGCTGATGCGCGGTGCATCGAGCACGTAGTAGGCGCGGTCGTGCTCCGCGATCTGCTGGCAGAGCTGCGTGTGGCGTTTGCGTGGATCCATCTAGTACACCCGAGAGCCAAAGGCTGCTCGGCGAGTAGGTGATTAGAGCGGAGAGCCGCGGCGGATAAGTAACCAAAACATAGGCAAAATCGCGCCGTTCTGGCAGCGGCGGCCAGCAGTGTTACATTGCCGACTTTCGGAAGGAAGCCTCTTGCGTCGCGCCGCAATTTTTCCGTTCTTGGGACCCGCGTTGGTCCTCTATCTCTTCGCGGACGTCGCTGCGTCTCGCGGCGAGCTGGACGTGCTCGGCTACGCCATCGCGGTGCTCGCAACGCTGCTCTCCTGCGCGGTCTTGGTTCGCTCGGCACGCTCGGAGGAAGCTGCGCCGCGCCGTGCAGCCCTGATCGGGCTCTGCTCGGCGGTCGCTCTTCTGCCGCTGGCTTCGATCGAGCCACTGCGGCTTTCGGTCGACATCGCCCAGGCGCTTTCCCTCTGCCTTTTGGGCGTGCTCTTGCTCGACCTCGCGCTCACCACCCCCGATGCCCTCTTGGCGCCTTTTTACCGGCGTGCTCTGCGCATCTTGGTGCCGGCTCTGGCCCTGCTTTCTGCGCTGCTTTCGGCCTTGGCGCTGGGCCCGACGCTCGCGCCCTTCGGCTCGCCCTGGCTCATCCCAGCTGCTTACGCGCACACCGGCACTAGCTTTGCAGCGCTTGCCGTCGCGCTCGCACTGGGGCTGCGGCTCGCTCGTCGTCGCTTCGGCAGCAGCCCCGAAGCGCTCGCCGCGAACGCGTGGGCCGTGCTTGGCCTTTTGCCTTCGGGTGTGCTCTCACTCTTGCTCGGCGCCCAGGGACTCTGGCACTTCAGCGCGTCGCCCCTGCTCTTTCGTGTGCTGGGAGCGCTCAGCTCGGGATTCCTCTACGTCGGGCACCGGCTCCTCTGCGACCCCAAGCGGCAGCTCGCTGCCGGCCCCACCACCCGCGACTTCGTCGCCACCAGCGTCACGCTCGGGCTCGTGGCTTGGGCAGTCGTAGTCTATCGAGCCTACATTCCGACCACAGCGCTGGCACTGGGCCTGTGGACCTTCGCCAACCTCTTGGTTGCGCTCGGGCTGCTCTCGACGCTGCGCCCCTTGTGCCGATACCTGCTCGCACCAGCACGCGGCGCGCTTCTCGATCAGCTGGAGGGGCTGCAGCACGCGTTCGGTTGCGTCCATACGCTCGAAGCCCTGGCCCGCGTGGTGCTCGGCGCGTTTCGCCGCGCCAGCCGGGGCACAGTTCTGCCCCGACCCCTGCTCTATGGTTTCGATCCCGCCTTCGAAGCCCGCTCCGACGCCGCTGGCGAAGCTCGAATCTCGGAACGCGCCCTGCATCCGGCCATCCTGGCGCGCCTGCGCGAGCGTCCAGCGGAGATCATCGTGCGCGCTCCGCTGGCCGCGCGCATCGTGCGCGAGCCACCGCTGCGACCGCTGATCGAAGCCCTGGTCGAGCTCGACGCACTCTGCGTCGTGCCGCTGGTAACCGACGGCGAGTTGGAGGGCGCGCTCGTGGTGCCGCAAGGCGGACGTCGTTCACCGCTCTCGCTCGAAGAGCTCGCAGCCCTGGAGCAGTGCGCACGCTCGCTCTCCGCTTATCTCGCAGTGTTTTCGGCCAAGGGTCGAGCCGAGGCGCGCGCTCACAGCACTCTGCTCGCGCAAACCAAAGCCGCGAGCCGCATCGAGCATCTCGAAGACGAGGGCTCGCGTCTGCGCAAGGACCTCGAGCTCTTTCACGCAGGCCGCGCGCTGCGTGCGCAAGCCGCACCGCTCATCGCCTACAGCGCAGCCATGCGCGCGCTGGTCGAGCAAGTGCGTTCTTTTGCCGTGCACGATGTGCCGGTGCTCTTCCTCGCCGAGGCCGGACTTCCCGTCGAGCCACTCGCGCGCCTCTTGCACCGCGAAGCCGGTCGCTCCGCGGAGCCCTTCCTGATCGTCGACTGCGCTGCCGTGCCCGCGGCGGAAGCCATGGCCCTGCTCTTCGGCGGCAAGCACGGCGATGCTACGCACGTGGGCTGTCTGCGCCTCGCGGGCGCTGGAACGCTCTTGCTCCTGGATGTGGTTGCCCTGCCGCTCGAAGTGCAGCGCACGCTGGCCAGCAGCCTTGCGTCGCGCACCGCCAGACACGCGGATACCGGAGAAGGCTACCCACTTTCAGCGCGCCTCTTGCTCCACGCCCACACCGACATTGAAACGCTTGCTAGCGCCGGACGCTTCGATGCGGGCCTGGGCGAGCGCCTCGCAGCGGTGGTCTGCCGCGTGCCGCCACTGCGCGAGCGGCGCGAGGACATAGTATCCCTCTCTCTCTTGGCCGTGGACTGCGCCTGCCGCAAGCTGGGTCGTGACACGTTGGGCTTCGAGAGCGGAACGCTAGAGGCACTGGCTGCACACGACTACCCTGGCAATCTCGACGAGCTCGAAGCGCTGGTGGAACGCGCGGTGGCACGCTGCACGAGCGAGCGGGTCCAGGTCTCGGATCTCGCGCTCGGTGACGCACCCAGCACCGCAACTCGAGCGGAAACACTCGAAGGCACGCTGGAAGATATCGAGCGCCGCGCGTTGGAGCACGCTCTCTTGCGCGCCTCGGGCAACAAGAGCGAAGCCGCGAGGCTCCTCGGTCTGCCCCGAACGACTTTCCTCGACAAGCTCCGCCGCCACAAGCTCGACGACGCAGCCCGGGCCAACCCCTCGACGCCGCCTAACTAAACAGGAACGCATGGAGCGCGGGCTCACGGCCAAAGGCCGTGCTGCTTCGTGATGTGCGCGAGCAGCCCGCGACAGCCGGCAAGGCAGATGTCGAAGACCGCGTCGAAGTTGTCTTCGTAGTAAGGGTCGGGCACGTCCAGTTCCAGAGGGCCCGCCGAATCCAGCGAGCCCGGCGCGTCCACCGAGCGCGGGTCGAAGGAACGCAGGAGAGCGACCTTTTCGTGGTGATGTTTCTGGGACGAGAGCCGTAGGATGTTCGAAAAGTTCGAGCGATCCATCGCCACCACGTAGTCGAAGTCGTCGAGGTCGCTCGCCAAGAATCGCCGCGCCCGCGAGGTGAGCAGGACGCCTCGTCGCTGCGCAGCAGCACGGCTGCGCGGATCGGCCGCTTCGCCGGCATGGGCAGCGGCGGTGCCGGCGCTCTCGATGGAGAAGCGATGGGAGAGACCTGCCTCCTGCACCAGCTGCTTCATTACGCCTTCAGCGGTCGGCGAGCGACAGATGTTGCCCAAGCAGACGAAACACACGCGAAGCTTGGTCTCGCTCATCACTTCTCCGTTATCCACACCTTGGTGCCCTTGCGGCCGCCATCGGTCGTCACTCCGTGCCAACCCTCGGGAAGCTCCGGCCAAGTGTGATCGAAGAGCCAACGTGCGTCGAGCGGTGCGAGGTTCACGCAACCGTGCGAGTGCTGTAGACCAAAACCGCCGTGCCAGAACGCGCCGTGCAGCGCGACCGAGCCCGAGAAATATTGCGTCCAGGGCACGTCCTCGATGCTGTAGCGAAGGTCTTCGCTGACCTCCGGCCCCAGATCACTCATGGTCGCCGACACATACTTGGTGCGGATCTCGAAGAGACCGACCGGTGTGTTGTGTCCAGAAACGCCGCTCGAGACCAGCGTCGCGTAGACCGGCGTGTCACCGCGATACGCCACCAGCGTCTGCTGCTCGAGGTTCACGTGCACCCACGGCTCGTTCGCGCGGATCTCCTTCGGACGCTCGATGGCTTCGGCGACCGCGACATACCAGGCCTTCAGGTAGTGCGCATCGTCGAGCTTGTGGAAGATCTGATCTCCGACGTGCTCGCGCTTCACCCAGGGCAGAAGCGAGAGGCGCTCGATGTTCTTGCTGCCCTCATCGGTGAGCATGCGCAATACACCATCTTCGGCGCGCACCCGCGGCACGAAGCTTTGCCCTGTGCGCACCGCCCAGGCGAGCGGCAGCTTGTGCTCCTCATCGAGGACGACGCCGTGGAAGGGGTTCTCCTTGCGCTCTTCGAGCTGAATCTGCTTCACGTAGGAGCCGCGCACCGTGCGCACGAACCTGCGTGATGCGCGGATCTCGACGCCGGTGCCTGCCACGAAGAACCCGCGCGCCAGAAGACGCCGCACGTATTCGGGTTTGCGTGGCTCCCCGGCCAACTCGCCGGCCATGAAGCGCTGTGCTTTCTTCTCGTCCTTGGCTTTGAGCTCCAGGTAGCGCGCCACGAAGGCTTCGACTGCGCGCTGCTCATCGCGGGAAGGCAGTCTGTGATACTCGGGCGTGGAGTCGTCCTTCACGTAGTAATACTTGTAAGGCAGCCCGGCATCGCGCGCGGGCGGCACCACCGCCACCTGCGAATCGGGTGGCGTGGCTGCGATCTCGATGCCTTCGCCAGCGCAAGCATAACCACCGCCTGCGATCGCGTAGAAGCCAGTCGCGCAGGTCGCGGTCTTGTGCACCTCCGACGCCAGCCGGATGCGCGAGCCGATCCGCAACCAGCCCACGATGATCGACTCCGGATCGGGAGCCTTGTGCACCTTGAGCTGCAGCCCAGTGACCAGGCCGTGCAGCGGAAACTCCGTATCGAGCTGCTTCTGCTTCTCGAGCGCTGCTTGCTCTTGCGCGCTGGGGCTCTTCGGCTTCTCCGCGACGACCGGCTTCTTTGCAGGCGTCGCGGCCTTGCACGAGGCAAGGCAGAGCCCGCAGAGCAGGGCAGGTAGCAAACGGCGCAGGACCCAATCCATCGTTCGGGCGCGGATGCTAGCTAACCCGAGCCGTCCCGCAAGTCACAACGCTCGGGCGCGGCCCGGAACCGCGATCGAGGCCACTCTCAGACGACGCCCGGCAGCTTGTGGTCCTTGAAACGCTCGCGCAGATCGCGCTTCTGGATCTTGCCGGTCGCGGTATGGGGGATTTCCGTCGCGAAAACCACGTCGTCGGGCATCCACCACTTGGCGATCTTGCCGTCGAGGAAGCTCAGGATTTCAGCTTTACCGACCTCCGCGCCCGGCTTCTTCACGACCACCAAGAGCGGCCGCTCGTCCCACTTCGGGTGTGGCAAGCCGATCACCGCAGCTTCCGCCACCCCCGGATGACCGACCGCGAGGTTTTCGATCTCGATCGACGAGATCCACTCGCCACCGGACTTGATCAC
Organism: Sandaracinaceae bacterium; assembly: GCA_017881145.1. Taxonomy (GTDB): domain Bacteria; phylum Myxococcota_A; class Polyangia; order Polyangiales; family JAFGIB01; genus JADGRF01. Next base: position 8,826 of record JADGRG010000116.1, read on the forward strand.
GTCCTTGGCGCGATCGGTGATCTGCATGAAGCCTTCTTCGTCGAGTGTGGCGACATCTCCGGTGTCGAAGAAGCCGTCCTGGTCGAGGATCTGGCCGCCCTCACCTTTGAAGTAGGCCTTGGAGATGGCCGGCCCGCGCACCAAGAGGTGACCGAAGGTCTTGCCGTCGCGCGGCAGCTCCTTGCCCGCGTCGTCGGCGATCTTCATCTCGACGGTGTAAGGCGCACGCCCCTGCTTGAGCTTGTACTTCATCTGCTCCGCACGCGAGAGTTTGGCCTGATTCGGCTTGAGGCTGCTCACGGTGCCAAGCGGACTCATCTCGGTCATGCCCCAGCCGTGCAACACCAGAACGCCGTACTTCTCTTCGAACTTCTCCATCACGATACCCGGACAAGCCGCACCACCCACAACGACACGTTGTAGCGTCGTGAGGCGCTTGTTCTGAGTTTCGAGGTATTGCAGCAGGCCGAGCCAAACCGTCGGCACGGCGGCCGTGCAGGTGACGGCTTCGTCTTCGAGCAGCTGGTGCACGCTTTCGCCATCCAGCTTGCCACCCGGCATGACCAGCTTCGCGCCCGACATCGGCGCAGCAAACACTGTGGCCCAAGCATTGGCGTGGAACATCGGCACGATCGGCATGATCGCATCCACCGACCGCAGACCGAGCATGTCGGCGTTATTGACGGCCAATGCGTGCAGCACGTTGGAGCGGTGCGAGTACACGACGCCCTTGGGGTTGCCGGTGGTGCCCGAGGTGTAGCAGAGCCCTGCAGCGGAGCGCTCGTCCACGTTCACCCAGGCGAAGCTCTCATCCTCGGCAGCGAGCAGGTCCTCGTAGCAGAGCGCGTTCTTCAGTTTGGTCTCGGGCAGGTGGGCGCGATCGGTGAGGATCACGTAGCCCTTGATGGTCGGACAGGTGGCCTGCAGCGCTTCTGCGATGGGCACGAACGAGACATCGAGCAGCAGAAAGCGATCTTCGGCGTGGTTCACGATGTAGTTGAGCTGATCGAGAAAGAGGCGCGGGTTGAGCGTGTGGCAGACCGCGCCCGAGCCCATGATGCCGTACCAGCATTCCATGTGCCGATGCGTGTTCCAGCCCAGGGTTGCGACCACATCGCCTTGCCGCATGCCCAGCCGGCCGAGCGCCTTCGCGCAGCGCTTGGCGCGACCATGCAGGTCTCGATAGGTGTAGCGATGGATCGGACCCTCGACGGTGCGAGTGACGACCTCCCGCTCCGGATGGTTGATCCGCGCGTGATCGAGGATCGTCGACACCAGCAGCGGCCAGTCCTGCATCAGTCCTTGCATGTCCACACCCTTGGCTCGACACCGTGAGACGGCGCGTCGCGACATGCTGCACCGAGGATGCTTTCCGCCTCAAGGGGGCTCGGACTTTTCCGTTAGATGGTTGCGGCCCGGGCCGAAGACGCGGCAAGGTGTCGATGTGAACCAGCGTTGGCTTCTCCTATCGGTCTGGGCGTGTCTGTGGCTCGCTTTCGGTTGTGGCGGAGGCGCCGAGTGCAGGCGGGCTCGGGCAGCGATGACGCGGGGCGACTACGCAGCCGCGCTCGGTGGCTGCAAGCGCGCGGGCGGGCCAGACCGCAAGCTGCTCGTCGCGCTCGCGGAGGCCCTGCTGGAACGCGACGCGCGTTCCCTCGATGCACAGACGCAACGCGGCGCCTTCGTGCAGCTTGGCTTTGCTGGAAAGAACGCGCGCGCGGTGCTCTCGCGCCTGGCGGCGAAGAGCGAGCCGCGCAGCCTGCGCGCCCCAGCACTCTCGGCGCTGACTCGGCTCGGCGACAAGGACGCTCGTGCCGAGCTGCGGCTGCTCTCCTCGGCGCCCGAAGCTCAAGTCGTGGATCTGGCGTTTGCCGCGCTCGATCCCGCGCGCGATCACGAGCGCCTGCTGGCAGCGCTCTTGTCCCCGCGTCAGGAGCGTCGCTTGGCAGCGCTGGCTGCGCTCGGCAAGGCGGCACCGAGCACACAGGTGCGGCTCGCTCTTGCGGAGGCTGCACGCCTCGATCCCGTTCCGGAAGGACGCGTGGCTGCACTCTTCGCGCTGCAAGCCCAGGGCGCAGAGGCCAGCGATGCCGTCTTCACCGCCCTCGACGCCGAAAACTCGTCGGTGCGTCTGGCAGCGATCGCCGTCTTGGCTCGCGTCGATCCGGCGCGCGCGCTCACGCGCTTGCCAGACTATCTGGGTGCAGCACCCAGCCAGGAGAGCTTGGTTGCAGCACTGGCCCTCTTGCAGCTAACGGCGGCGGTCGAGAACGCGCGTGCCATGCAGGCGTTGTCCCGAGCGCTCGAGGCCGACGACGCTGCGTTGCGGATGCGCGTTGCCGTGCTGCTGCGAGCCATCAAACCCAACCTGCGCGACCAGGCCGCTACACGTGCGCGCCTGGAGAAGGAGCCCGTCGCCGAGGTTCGCCTCTTGCTCGCGCTCGCACTGGGCACGGCTGACCCGGCCGCGCAGGCCAGCTTGAGGGCGCTCGCTGCGGGCAAGGACGTGGTCGCCGTCGAAGCGCTGCGCGAGCTTGCGGCCCTGGACCCGGTGAGCACGCGCCAGCAGCTCGGCGCGCTGCTCGGCAGCGACAACCCACAGGTGCGCGCCGATGCGGCCCGAGCCCTCGCCCAGCTGCACCACCTGCCGGAGCTCTGCGGCTTGCTCGCCGACCCCGATGCAAACGTGCGACGCGCAGCGGCCGGTGCAGTGCTCGCGGCAGCGGCGTGACGGGCGCGTCAGCAGAGCGAGTGATCACGAGCCGATCACGTGGTCGAGTCCGCGACGACGCCTGCTTGAGCCCAGACTCTGGCTTCTTCATCCAA
>JADGRG010000117.1 GCA_017881145.1 Sandaracinaceae bacterium
CAGAAGTGGCGCACCAACCACCCGAAGTCCGGGCCGAACGGATGCTGGGCGAGGCCGAAGCGATCCATCGCGAGGACGTCGCGGCCTGCAAGACGATGGGCAAGCTTGGCGCCGAGCGCATCAAGGACGGGACAACGATTCTCACGCACTGCAACGCTGGCGCGCTTGCGACCGGCGGCTACGGTACCGCGCTCGGAGTGATCCGCGCAGCACGCGACGCCGGCAAGCGCATCCGCGTGTTGGCCGACGAGACGCGCCCCTACCTGCAGGGCGCGCGCCTGACCGCGTGGGAGCTGCACCAAGACGGCATTCAAGTCGAGGTGATCACGGACTCGATGGCCGGCCACTTCTTTCAGAAGGGTGAGATTGGCTTCTGCGTGGTGGGCAGCGATCGGATCGCCGCCAATGGCGACGTCGCCAACAAGATTGGCACCTACAGCGTAGCTGTGCTCGCGAACGCGCACGGCGTTCCTTTCACGGTGGCCGCGCCCTGGAGCACCGTCGACCTTGCTTGCAAGACCGGCGCGGACATTCCCATCGAGGAGCGCTCGCGCGATGAGGTCGCGAAGGTTGGGCCGGTGGTGCTGGTGGCGGACGGGATCGGCTGCCGGCATCCGGGGTTCGATGTCACTCCGGCGCGGCTCGTAACCGAGGTTTTCACCGAGCGTGGCGCGTTCCAGCCCGCGAAAGGTGGCAAGCCGGCCGATCTGCTCGGCAAAGCTGGCGGGTAGATGCCAGCTGACATCTGGCGCTGCGCCAACTAGAATTGGGAAAATGGCCGTCGACCCGATCTCCTTTTGTTTCGTCGAGTTGCCCTCGCTCTTCGAGCGGGCGAAGAAGCTCCTGGAGCAGGCAGCTGTCGGCGGCGACGCCCGCGCGCAGAAACGCCTCGGTGAGGCGCTGGCAGCTGCGGCGACTGCCCGCGTGGTGTTCGACGGTCCGGGCGGTGGTGAGGTGTTCTTGTCGGCCGACCACGGTGAGCTGCGCGTCTCGCACGACAAGCCTGCAGCGCCCGTCTTGCGCTATGCAGCACGCTTTCCAACCGCCGCAGCCCACTACGGGGTCGAGCTCATCACGGGTGGTGAGGTCGTGCCAGAGGGTGAGGTGCAGGCTGCGCTCAGTTTCTCATCGGCGCGTGCAGACCAGCTCTTTGGTCTCTACAAGTTCGGCTTCGATGTCGAGGTGGCAGGCCTGCCAGAGGTTGGCGATGTCACGATGCGCTTTGGCCTCGGGCGCGACCTGCCGACAGCTCCGGAGTTCACGCTGCGCGTGACATACGCCGATCTCCTCGGTGCACGTGACCGGCGGATGGGTCCGCAGGAGCTCTTCTCCTCGGGTAAGCTGGTGATCCTGGGTGACGTTGCCAAAGCGATGATGCTGGGGATGACGCTCTCTCAGTTACGTTGATATGGCCTAATGCCCCATGCCCCATGCCCATAGATGACGACATTCTGCGCGCAGTGCAGGAGCTCATGCTCCCCGAGCTCTCAGGCCTGCAAGTTCAGGGCACTCGCATGGACGCCGCGATCGAGGCGCGCTACGGGCGGCTAGGGCTCTGCTTCGACTTCGATCCAACGGCTGCGTCGATCCGCATGTATGTGGCGGTGCCGCCACCGGCTGGCGGTGGGCCGGAGTTTCTGCTCTGGTGCCTGTCCACCAACACGCTCTACTGGGACGTGAAGATCGGCCTCGATCCACACGGCATGTTGCTGGTGCACTCGGACGTCGATCTCGATCAAGCTGATCTCACCACCACCGCACGGGTGCTGCTCGAGCGCGTGACCGCGATGCGCGAGTTGCTCGACGACGACCTCGTCGACTATCTCCTGAGGCACAGGCTGGCCACTCCCGCCCAGGAGGAGCGCTGGCTTGGCTGGGACAGCGCCCGCCGCTGATGGCTGCCGCTAGCGCTCTTGGCTGGCAGCGGCTTGCGCTGACTCAAGAGCCGTCGAAAAATGGCTCATAGCCGCTTTCGTCCTGCCAAGAAATCCTCGAAATACGCGAGTATTCCTGCGGCTTCTTCTGCGGGCGCGCTCGCTCTGCGCCGATTTTTCGACAGCTCTTCAGCCTTCGTAGCCGCGTTCATTCCGCCAAAGCTCCTCTAGGGGCTGGCGCACGCGGATGACGGAGAAGCCGCCGCCATCGACCAGCACTTCTGCAGCGAAGGGGCGGCTATTGTAATTGCTGCCCATGGCCGCTCCGTAGGCGCCCGTGCCGCGGATTGCGATGAGGTCCCCGCGCGAAAAGGGTGGCAGCAGTCGGTCTTGTGCGAAGAAGTCTCCGGACTCGCAGACCGGCCCTACCAGATCTGCTGGTGAGAGCGGTGCGTCGGCGACAGCGACCACCGGCACGGCCGCGTGGTAGGAGCGATAGAGGGCAGGGCGGATCAGCTCGGTCATCGCGGCGTCCACGATCACGAAGCGCTTGCCGGCTTGCTCCTTCACGTAGACGACGCGGGTGAGCAGGATGCCGCTATCTCCGACGATGGAGCGTCCCGGCTCCACGACCACCGTGAGCCCGAGCTTGCCTGCACCACCACGTTGTATGCCGTCGATGATCGCTCGGCCGAACACGCTGCGGCCCTGGGCGTCACGCTCCTCGTTGCCGTAGAGGATCGGCCAGCCGCCGCCCGCGTCGAGCGTCTTGATGGGGGCGCCGGCCGCCGTGCACTCGCAAGCGAAGGCCGCCGTGATTGCCACCGCATCGCCGATCGGTTCCGGCGAGAGCACCATCGATCCGATGTGGCACGCCACACCTTCGAGCCGCAGATGCGGGCTGCGCAGGATGCGTGGAAGCAGCCCGCGAGCGACGTCTAGCTCGAGGCCAAACTTGGTCTTGTGCAGGCCCGTGGCGATGTAGGGATGCGTTGCGGCGTCCACGTCGGGGTTCACGCGCAGGGCGAGCTTCGCAACCACGCCAAGCTCGCGCGCGATGGCTTCGATGGCGTCGATCTCGGGTGCGCTCTCCACGTGGATGGAGCGAATGCCTGCCCGCAGCGCTGCGGCGATCTCGGGATCCGTCTTGCCGACTCCGCTGAACACGATCTTGTCCGGCGAAAAGCCGGCCTTGAGCGCGCGAGCAAGCTCACCGCCGGAGACGATGTCAGCGCCGGAACCGAGGCGTGCCAGGCATGACAAGAGAGCCAGGTTGCCGTTGGCCTTGATCGCATAGGCCACCATATGCGGCACGGGCGAGAGCGCCTCGTCGATGGAGCGGTAAGATTCGGCGATGGCTGCGCGACTGTAGACGTAGGTCGGCGTGGCCACGCGCTCGGCAATTTGATCGAGTGGAACCGACTCGGCGTGCAACACGGAGTTCCTGTGTACGAAGTAGCTCGATGCTGGGATCTTCTGGTTGGCTGACACCCTAGGGCTCCGTTCTCGCACTGAAACGTGCTGCGCTTGCGTCCACGTCGATGCCGCGCGCGGTCAGGCGCGCACGGGTGGCTGAGATCTCCGACTCGACCCGGCTACGTGCGGGGCCGCCCGGCAAGTTGCGGCGTTCGATGGCGGTCTCGGGATCGAGCGCCTGATACACATCGGGCTGGAACGCGGCGTGCTCGGCGCGCAGCTCCTCGATGGAAAGCTCGGCTAGCGTCTTGTTCTGGTCGCTCGCGCTGCGCACTAGGCGCCCGGCCACGTGGTGGGCTTGCCGGAAGGCCACTCCCTTGGCCGCGAGATAGTCGGCTACCTCGGTTGCGTCCACGAAGCCTTCGCCGAGCGCTTTGCGCATGCGGGTGGCGTTGAAACGAGCGGTGGCAAGCGAGCCCGAAAGGATGGTCAGCGAAGCATCGACCGTGTCGAAAGCGTCGAACACAGGTGGCTTGTCCTCCTGCATGTCACGGTTGTAGGCCAGCGGTAGCCCCTTGAGCATGACCATCAGCGCCACCAGATCGCCGACCACTCGTCCGGTCTTGCCGCGCACCAGCTCGGCCATGTCCGGGTTCTTCTTCTGCGGCATCATCGACGAGCCGGTCGTGAAGGCATCGCTCATCTGCACGAACCCAAACTCCTGTGAGCTCCAGAGCACCAGCTCTTCTGCGATGCGTGACATGTGGATGGCGCAGTTCGCGAGCGCCGCCACCGTCTCGATCAGGAAGTCGCGATCCGCCACGGCGTCGAGCGAGTTGGCACTCACGCCCGCGAAGCCCAGCTCGCGCGCGGTCATCTCGCGGTCGAGGGGAAAGGTCGTGGCGGCCAGCGCGCCCGAGCCCAGCGGGGAGAGATTCATGCGCCGAGCGGCATCGATGAGGCGGGAGCGGTCGCGTTCCAGCATCTCGCACCACGCGAGCAAGTGGTGTGCGAGGCGAACCGGCTGCGCGCGCTGCAGGTGCGTGTAGCCCGGCATCAACACGGCGACGGTGCCCTGCGCGCGGTGGATGAGCACGCAGAGCAGCGCATCGATGCGCGCCGCCGTCGCATGGCAGGCATCGCGGCTGAACATGCGCATGTCAGTCGCGACCTGGTCGTTGCGACTGCGCCCAGTGTGCAGGCGTGCACCGGCATCCCCGATGCGCTCGGTGAGCGTCGATTCGATGTTCATGTGCACGTCTTCGCGGGCTGGATCCCACGAAAAATCGCCAGACGCGACCTCTCGGGCAATCTGCTCGAGGCCTGCCACGATACGTTGCACGTCCTCTTGGCTGATCACGCCTCGCGCGCCCAGCATGCGCGCGTGCGCGATGGAGCCACGGATGTCCTGCTCAGCCAGACGCTTGTCTACGTCGACGCTGGCGCTGAATGCGGCCGCGTGCGCATCGAGATCCTGGTCGAATCGTCCTCCCCAACTCTTGTCGCTCATCACATCACCTGGGCTACTCTTAGGTCCACGCCGGGAGCCTTAGCGCGATTCGGTGCAGAAGTCGCGCGCCGGCCCGGACCGCGTAGCCATCGACCAGCATGGTCAGGACGGCTGCGACGCCGGGCTCGATCAAGCCGGTCGCCGCCGCGGCGACCACCGCGGCAAACGCCAGAAACGCCAAGCGCGTCGCGCGCAGTGCGCCGTCCCGGGCGGCATGCGCGATCCACAGCGCAGCCGCCGCGTCGCGCACGTCTTCGCTGACCAGCGCGACGGCCTTCTCGCCAGCGGGGCCACCCGCCGCGCCAAGTGCAATGCCCACGTCGGCAGCGCAGAGCGCGGCGTCATCCTCGATCGGATAGCCGATCACGGCGACGCGCGCTCCGGCTTCGCGCAGGCTGGTCACTTCGTGGCCGCGCTCTTCGGGCAGGAGCTCGGCTTTGACGTGGGCGATGTCGAGCCCGGCGGCGAGCTCCTCGATCGGGCCGCGCTGATCGCCGGTCAGCAGCACGACCTCGAGATCCATGTCGAACATCCGCTGGATGGCCGCTCGGGCACCGACGCGCAGGTGATCTTGCAGCGTCAGCAACGCGCGCATCTTGCCCGCGACGCTCACGAAGATCGCCGTTCGTCCGGCTGTCTCGGCGCGCTCGGCGTCTGCGTCGGCGGTCGCAACGCTCACTCCGTGATCGAGGAGCAAGCGGCGAGAGCCGATGATGACTTCCTCGCCGCCTTTCGCAATCGCGGTGACGCCGCGCCCTGGCACGTTCACCGCGCGCCGAACCTCCACGCTAGCCACGCCTTTCAGTGCAGCGAAATTCGCGATGGCCCGCGCGATGGGGTGCTCTCCGGCGGCTTGCTCGGCGGAAGCGACCAGCGCAAGCACTTCGTCGCTCTCGCCGTCACCGAGCGAGACGACCTCCACGACTTCGGGATTGCCTTCGGTCAGCGTGCGATGCGGTGACATCGCTACCATGGTCACGTGCCCGGCCAGGTCGAGCGCAGCAGCGTTCTGGAATACGATGCCGCGTGCACCGGCTGTGGCGGCAGCGCCAACACACGGCCACTGCGTTGCACGGCGCAACGAGAGCAAGGGCGCCGCGATCAACACGGCGCAGGCCGCCGAAAGCGGAACGAAGAGTCCACGGTTACCTGCGACGGCGATCACGCCGAGGCTCAGCGCGATAACGGACAACCCGCCCCAGCGGCGCAGCTCCGCGCTCATACGCAAGAGGGGTGCTGCATCACGTTCGGCTGGCGTGCCGAAGCGCGCGATCCGAACCAGCGCGCGGTCGTCGCCAACGCGGGTCGCGAGCATGCGCAGGCCACCGTCGACGACAGTCGCGCCGGCCAGGAGCGGGTCGCCCACTTTGCGTCGGATCGTGGTCGTCGCGCCCGGGTAGGGGAGCAGGTCGGCTTCTCCTGCCTGCACGACCCCGTCCACTGCGATGACGTGTCCCTTGAGTGCGATGATCTCTTCTCCGGTGCGGACCTTGCCAGTCTCGACGCGCTCGACGCTGATGGCCAGCGCGTCGCTGGCGTCTTTGACCGGCATGTGCACTTCCCGCGGCAAGCGCGCCAGCAGCTGCGCAACGGCTTGTTCCACCGGTTGGCGGGCCTCGGCATCGAAGTAGGCGCGGGCCAGCATGGCGGCTGCTGCGAGCGCAGCGCCGAAGAGCGCAAGCCCAGAGCCCATGCCATGAGCGAGTGCCGAGTATGCGGCAAAGGCCGCGCCGACCACGCCGACTGGACCGAGCGCCCAACCGATCACGCCGATGTCAGCGATCTGCAACACACTCAAGCGCAGCGCCGCAGCCGCACCCGCGGAGCTCATCAGTGCGGACACCAGCGCAATCCGCGGTTGGTTGAAGAGCGAAAGCAAGATCGCGAAGGTGACGCCCACACCGCCGGCCAGCAGCCAACGGGCTTGTTCCGGCGGCAGTGGCTGCGGCGCAAGCATGGGCAGAGGTGCGCTGGTTGCTGCGCTAGGATTCGGCGTGGCGGACGCTGGCGTGTGCGCCATCGGCGTCCCGGTGCTTGGCGTCGGTCTGCGCCGGGTGCGCGCGCCTCTTCGGTAGGCTTGTTTGCAGGTGTCTGCGCAGAAGAAGCGCAGACCATCCTCAAACGCGAGCACCGCCTGCGCGCGCAGCGGGTCGACGTCCAGGCCGCAGGCACCACATGGCTGAGCAGGCGCAAGCGGCCTTCCGGGCGGAGGGACGCGCACGGGCACAAGCGGCTTACCGGCTGCAGGCTGCGACGCGTTCTGGGTCGACACGGCGGCGTACCTTACACCGACTTGCACCCGGCGGGCGCCCCGGAAGGTGGCTGGCATGCGCCGCCAGCGGTCCATGCGCTGGGCTCGGCGCGCAGGTCAGCGTGCCACGTTCGCCGCGACCACTCCTCTCCCTCGCGGCAGAGCTCTTCAGAGCGCAATGGTCGGGCGCTTGGGATGGGGTTTGTAGAGGATCACCGTATGTCCGACCATTCCGCAGAGAGCAGCCAGCGTGCGGGTCGCGAGATCCACAGCCATGGCACGCTTGTCCTCTGGTTCGTGGAGCCGCACCTTCACCAGCTCGTGCTCGAGCATGGCGCTGCGCGCGGCAGCCACCACCGCATCGGTGACGCCTTCGTGACCGACGTGGACGATGGGCTCGATGTGATGCGCCAGGCCTCGCAGACGCTTGCGCTGGGTGCCAGTGAGATTCGGCGCCGGCTTGGGCGGGGCATCGGCTTGCTTGGCGATCACTTTTGCCGTCTTCCTCTTCGCCGCGCCTTTGGCCCGAGTTCGGCTCGTGGGCCTGGGTGCGGTGCGCTTGGCCGTTCCATGCGTGGGCGCTCCGCGTTTTGGTTCTCTGCTTTGGGTCTTCACTTCTGAGCCTTGTCTGCGCTCGGCACGATGCCGGCTAGTTTCTGGGCAAGCTGCTTCTTCTTGTTCAAATCCATCAGCCGCTGGATCTGAACTCGCTGTGCTTGCGGGGAGCCTGCACCGTGCATGGACTCCGTCAGGTAACCGACGGCGTTGCGGCCAAGCGTCATGTTTTCAATCAAGCGCAACACGCGCCGTCGATTGTCGACCGACACCGAAGGCTTGGTGGCCAGATACTTCTGCAGGATCGGGCCGGTGGTGGGGTGCTTGAAATCCTTGTCGGACGGAAGCGTCACTAGCAATCCACCAGCGAGGTCTTGTGCGAGCCGCGCTAACTCGTAGGGCAGGCGCGTCACGTTCTGCTTGCACACGTTTGCGAGCATGTCGTCGGGTTGGTAGTTGCCCGCCGCAGTCTGCTTCGATTCATGCGACGCGGCGATTCCCGTTCCGTAGATGGTCTCGTTGAGATGTGCCATCTCGACCAGCTTGTCGCGGATGTGTGAGGCCTTCTCCACGCCGTTGTATTCGGCGATGGTCGCCGCCGCGCCGATCAGCACGTCGCCCAAGCCCGTCTTACAAACGTATGAGCGGCGGTGGTAGGACGTGAAGCGCTCGACCAAGGGCGCGGCAAATTCGCTCTCGCCGTTCATGAAGACGTGCGTGTCGGGGATGAACACGTCGTCGAACACGATCAGCGCTTCCTGGCCGCCGAAATCGGCGTTGCCTTGATCGATGTCGCTGCCTTCGAGCGCGCGCGAGTCGCAGCTCTGGCGGCCGTAGATGTAGCTGATGCCCGGGTGATCCACCGGCACGGCAGCTGCGATGGCGTAGTCCTTGTCTGCATCGGTCAAGCGCATGGTCGGCATCACCAAGAGCCAGTGCGAGTTCACGCAGCCGGTCTGATGGGCCTTGGCGCCGCGGATCACCACGCCGTCGTCGCGTCGCTCCACGATGCGCACGAAGAGATCCGGATCTTCCTGCTCGTGCGGTGCTTTGCTGCGGTCGCCTTTCACGTCGGTCATCGCGCCGCCGACTACGAAGTTCTCCGTCTGCATGTGCTTGACGAAGGCCTTAAAGCGCTCGTGGTAGGTCGTGCCCTTGGCCTGGTCCAAGTCGTAGGTGACTGAGTAGAGCGAGTTGATGGCGTCCTGGCCGACGCAGCGTTGAAAGCAGGTGCCGGTGCGCTGGCCGAGGCGGCGCTGCATGCGGTTCTGCATGACCACATCGTTGGCACTCTGGGTCACGTGCAGGAAGCGATTGACTCGCTGGCCCGAGAGCGTCGACTGCGCCGTGCCGAGCTCACTGTCTTCCTCCGCCAAGCGATACGTTTCCGCGACCGCGTTGATGGATGGCCAGATCACGGGATGATCGACCGGCTCCGGCACCAGCTCGCCGA